>JBDTUW010000848.1:0-2554 GCA_040007555.1 Acidobacteriota bacterium
TGCGCAGCTCGCGATAGGTGATGACGAGGAAGTTCCCGCAGCCACACGCAGGATGACCTACAGGGGCAACTATGACTCGAGATTGATTGATCGCCGCTTCCAATCTCTTGCGGCAGGCGATACCTGGCCGCATCAGATCTGGTCAGCGCCCGGAGTAAGAACTGTTTAGTTGCTGCTAACTAACCTCTCCACTTTGCCTGGGTTCCCTGCAAGTCTGCGTCAAGACTCCAGCATCGGAACTGCTTCGCGCGTTGAGTGCACTGTCTTGATATCTCCTGTGGCCGACTATTGAAGAGAATGCGTGTGCTGCACGTCTTTCCCGTTTCTGACATTGGAGGAGCGGAGAACGTCTCGCTTAATTTGATGCGTTACCGTCAACGAGCTGACATAGAGCACCACGCGGTCGTGATCTCAGACAATGCGGGGCCGCTTGCGGAGGAACTGATACGGATTGGAATTCCGTGGACGCACGTTCCACGCGGCCGTATGCGACAGCCGATAGCTGTCTGGCGCGCGTGCCGGGCGGTGCGGCAGGTCGCATTGAACTCAATGATTGATGTGCTGTTGGCTAATTCACCGCAGGGGTTTCTTTACGCACGACTGGCAACCCTGGGTCTGCGGCGGCCAGTGGCGCTTTACTACATGCGTATACCACGAAAGCGCCTTTGGGCAAACAACTTACTTGATCTGCTGATGGCAATCGCGCGACCTGCATCGGTGTTCACCGCGTCGCGAAGGATTGAGCAGATTGTCTCCGGCTGGGGACTGCGGAACGTGGTGGCAGTGCATCATGGCACCCCGCAAGAGCCGCTCGGCGTGGATGCGCTCGAGCAGGTGCATCGGACTTTGGCTCCACTTGGAGTCTTAACAGATGACCCCGTGGTTGTACTTCCGGGCCGGTTGCAACTGTGGAAGGGCCAACGGGTCCTGATCGCTGCCTGGACTGAGGTGCTCCGTTTCTTTCCACGTGCCCATGCCGTGTTACTGGGCGGATCACTTTTCGGCATGAGCTATGACTATCCTCATCGATTGCGGCGCGAGATAGCTGATCTGGGACTCACGGAGCGGGTTCATTTGGTGGGCCACCAGTCCGTGCGCGGATGGTTTGCGCGTGCCGCCGCGGTGGTGCATGCGTCAATCGAGCCGGACCCTTTCCCGAATGTGTGTATTGAGGCACTGGCGGCATGTCGGCCCTTGATTACCAACTCGCTGAGCGGTACTTGTGAGATTCTGAGCAACAACATTGATTGCCTGATTGTCGCTCCCAATGACCCTCGTGACTTGGCGGCGGCGATTATCAACGTACTAAGCGATCCAGCGTGGTCAGAGCGCGTCGCTGCAGCTGGCTTCGACCTTTATCAATCTACTTGTACGCCCGGACATATGGTCGAACCGATTGAGGCTACTCTCTCAGAGCTCGCCCGGCAACATCCAATCAGAACATGAGTACTGTCGCAGGCACGAGAATGACGGTTGAAGTTCGTGCACGTGCGAGCGCGGGCGCGAGCACCGACCTCGCGCTTTACCAGTTGGTGAGACGCGTCGTCTTGACTCGTCAGACGGGCAGGGGATTGCTGGTAGATATCGGATGCGGCCGGGGCACTCTCTTCCATCATCTGCGCGATTCCTTCGATCACTATGTTGGGGCAGACCTCATTCTCTACGACGAGTTCCCGCGGTCTTCCGGCAGCGAGTTTTGCCGTGTGGATCTGGAGTCGGGTAAGGTCGACCTGCCGGATGCCTATGCCGATGTGGTCTGTAGTTTGGAGACTATCGAGCATGTTGAGAACCCGCGAGCGCTGATGCGCGAGCTGGTACGTCTCGCAAAGCCGGGTGGGTGTGTCATCGTCACAACCCCAAATCAACTAAGCCTCCTCTCCAAGCTATGCCTGGTACTGAAGAACGAGTTCGCATTCTTTCAGGAGCGGGCAGGTCAGTATCCGGCACACCTTTCGGCGCTACTGGAAATCGATCTGGTCCACCTCGCTCGGGAGAACGGCTTGTGCGAGATCGAGGTTGTATATACCGGCTATGGCCGCATTCCGGCAACGCGAATGCACTGGCCACGATGGCTCAGTGGCGAGCACGATTGGAGTGGGCGGGCCTTTAGCGACAACGTCCTGCTCTTTGGGCGCAAGGCGGATTCCGTAACGGCGCAAAGTGAAGAGAAGGCTCCACGCCAAAGCCACGCGCCTCAACCGGGTAAGCACGAGAGGTAGAACCGGGTGATTTCCATAGTCTTCTGCGTCATCGCCTTTGCCCTTTGCCTCTACTACGGTCGCCAGTCGTTGGTCGCTGGTCTGACGGCGATACTGGCAGTTGGTTACGGGTACGGAATGATACGCGCGAATGTGCCACAGGCGGCGTCTCATTTCATCTTCGATGCTGCGGTGCTTGGCCTCTACGTTGCCCAGTTGCGCAAGCCTCTAAGTCCCTCGCAGCGGTCCAAAGCCCGGAAGTTGAAACCGTGGGTGATGGTACTTTGCATCTGGCCGTTACTGCTGGTTCTGGTACCTATGCAGGACTTCCTGATCGAGTTGGTTGGGCTGCGGGG
>JBDTUW010000849.1:0-2552 GCA_040007555.1 Acidobacteriota bacterium
CCCGCAATTCTGGCCCTTTAACCCGTAGGGACCTCTCGCCGTAATTTGGGATAAGAAATAGCTTTGCCCCGTGGAATCGGATTATCTTCGGATTGCGCTGCTCCGCAGCGCAACGATCGAATGCTTCGATCTGCATCCGTCATCGGGACATTCCTGGAGTTCTAAACGATAGAGAGGTTTCTGCGATGTCGACCCGAATTGAGACCGATACGATGGGGCAAGTTGAGGTTCCTCAGGACAAATACTATGGCGCGCAAACAGCGCGTTCGCTGATGAACTTCAAGATAGGTGGTGAACGCTTCCCGCGTGAATTCATTCGCGCATTGGGTATCCTCAAGAAAGCCGCAGCCGAGGCCAATCAGGAGCTGGGATTGCTGCCGGGAGAGAAAGCAGGGTTGATCATCCACGCTGCTGACGAAGTCATGACCGGCAAGCTCGATGATCACTTCCCTCTCGTGATCTGGCAGACCGGAAGCGGAACGCAAACCAACATGAACGCGAATGAAGTGATTGCCAATCGAGCGATTGAGCTTGCTGGAGGAGCGCGTGGAAGCAAGACGCCGATTCACCCTAATGACGACGTCAATCAAGGTCAGTCCTCAAACGATGTTTTTCCGACGGCCATGCACATCGCTGTGGTTGACCAACTCCACCAGCGCTTGATTCCGATGGTCATCAAGCTCCGTGACGCGCTTCAGGGTAAGAAGGAGGAATTCGACGGAATCATCAAGATCGGACGCACCCATCTGATGGACGCTGTCCCGCTCAGCTTAGGGCAGGAGTTTTCTGGTTACGTCCAGCAGCTCGACAATGGTCTGCAGCGCGTTCAGGGCGCTTTGCCTCGCCTCTATGAACTGGCTCTCGGTGGCACTGCGGTGGGCACGGGTCTCAACACTCATCCCCGGTTCGCAGTGATGGCAGCCAGTAAGATCGCGGGGATCGAGGGTTATCCATTCGTCTCCGCCAGAAACAAATTCGAAGCACTGGCCGCCCACGACGCCATGGTCGAAACGAGTGGAGTGTTAAAAACGCTGGCGGCCTCGCTGATGAAGATCGCGAATGACATACGCTGGCTCGGGTCCGGCCCGCGATGCGGGCTCGGTGAACTCTACCTGCCGGAAAACGAGCCGGGCAGCTCGATCATGCCGGGGAAGGTCAATCCTACTCAGGCCGAGGCGATGATGATGGTTTGCGCCCAGGTGTTCGGCAATGATGTCGCGGTCAGCTTCGGCGGGGCGGGCGGGAATTTTGAACTGAATGTTTTCAAGCCGATGATCATCCACAACGTTTTGCAATCGATCCGCTTGCTCGCGGATGCGTGCGAGAGCTTCGCCGATAAATGCATCTCCGGTCTGACGGCCAATCGCGAGACGATCGACAAATACGTGGCCAATTCACTGATGCTGGTCACAGCGCTGAATTCGCATATCGGTTATGACAACGCGGCCAAAGTAGCTAAGAAAGCACTGGTCGAGGACATAACCTTGAAGGAGGCAGCAGTCAGCCTGGGTTTGCTGTCAGCAGAACAGTTTGAGGAATTTGTACGGCCGGAGAGAATGATTGGCCCAACCGATGAGGTCTGAGTAGAGTGTCTCGGAGTTTCGCGTGCCGGCGATGACTGTGCTCGTGGGCAGACGCTCGACGCCAGCGCGTCTACCCCACCGTCCAAGTCAAGTCGGGCCTCGACAATCGGCTCTGTAGTATTGAGCGAATCCGTCAGCGGCTGACATCGAGGAAAGGTGGCTCTCCATCGTAGAACGCCTTCATCATCAAAGTAGCTTCCCGCTGCCCCCTCAGCGGGCAAGGTCGCCAACTGAGTGATCACGGCCGCGCCTCGCGCGACGGTCCTATGGCCTTGATGGCCATTCATATCGGTCGCCGTGAATCCGGGTTCTGCAGAATTGACTTTGATCGCAGCGTCCCTGAGCTCCCGGGGATTGCGCCTTGTTCAGAAAAGCGATTTGACGCAAATGAAACTATTCTCCGCAGTCATGACTTTGTTTCTCATCATGGACCCGCTGGGCAACATTCTGCTCTTTCTCTCCGCGCTCAAAGACGTGAAGCCGGAGCGTCAGCGCAGAGTGCTGATCCGGGAAACGATATTTTGCCTACATCGTCCTGTTGGTCTTCTTCTTCCTGAGCAGGTACGTTCTGCAATTGCTTGGGTTGCAAGAAGAGACGATCAGCATCGCCGGTGGTATTGTCCTCTTTCTGATTGCGCTCCGCATGGTCTTCCCAACTGAAGGTGGAATGATGGGAGACGCTCTTGAGGGCGAGCCGTTCGTTGTGCCGCTGGCAATCCCTCTGATCGCCGGACCCTCGACACTGGCCGCCCTCCTTCTGTTGCAGTCTGGTCCGACGAGCTCATGGGAACTCCTGCTCGCACTCACCATAGCCTGGGCATTGAGCGCAATGATTCTGCTGTCTTCAACTCTCCTCTATCGTCTGCTGAAAGCTAGAGGGCTCGTTGCAATGGAGCGGCCGATGGGAATGCTTCTGGTGATGATCGCCGTGCAGATGTTTATGAATGGCGTTGCGAAATTCCTGAAGCC
>JBDTUW010000850.1:0-2538 GCA_040007555.1 Acidobacteriota bacterium
TCGAAGACGAGGATGAACTCGCCCTGCGCGCCGCCATGCAACTTGAATTCGGTGTAACAGATTTGCCATTGGTGATTCAGGATAAACAGTTCGATGCAGCAGGCGCGCTGGTTTATGGAAGCAACCCAATGCAGCAGATGATGGGTCAACTTGGCGATACCATACTTGTCAATCTGACGCCGCAACCGCAGTTGAACATTGCGAACCGCCTGTATCGGTTCCGGATCCTGAACGGGTCCAATTCACGCATTTACAAGCTTGCCTTTCTTCACCAAAGCAAGACGCTCCCCTACGCCATCATCGGCACTGACGCGGGATTGCTCGACCGGCCCTATAACGCGCAGGAGGTGTTTTTGGCGCCGGCCGAGCGCTTGGACATCTTGTTCGATGCAAGCCAATTGGCCGCAGGTGATGAAGTCCTCCTCAAGAGCTTGACGTTCAATGCAATGGACAACGAAGGGATGTCTGGCATGGGAGGCATGGGCGGCGGAATGATGGGAATGGCTGGCTCCAGCCTCGCAATGGGAGCCGAGTTCCAGATCATGAAGTTTACAGTCAACAGTAAAAGTGCGACATCATCACCGCTGCCGACCCGGCTTTCCACCATCGCCCGCATCGATACCCGAGGGGCAACTGTCCGCCAGATTGATCTTTCAATGGAACGCATGCGCTGGCTGATTAACGGCCGCAGTTTCAGTATGGACGAATATCCGATAGAAACCCGCGGCAACACGATCGAGCTATGGGATATTCGGAACGCGCAAATGAGTATGCCGCATCCCATGCATATGCACGGATTCTCCTTTCAGGTCGTGAGTCGTCGTAACAGCCCCGAGCAGATTCGCAGGCTCGCGCAGAATAGGGACGGGCGCTCGATTACCGATCTCGGCTGGAAAGACACGATTCTGGTATGGCCGGGGGAGACCGTCCGCATCGCGATTGACTTCACCCATGCGTATAAAGACGATCAGACGTATCTGTTCCATTGCCATAACCTCCAACATGAGGATCAAGGCATGATGGTTAACCATCGCGTCACCGCAGGATAATGCGGTTCCCAACGATCACACGGATGTGATTTGGCGAGGCGCTGCGCATTATCACAGATCACCGGGTCGGTGACTAAGCGACCAGGCATCGTCTGTGGCCGATCGAATCAAACCATTTGGTTTAGTTGATCACATCAGACACATCCCCTCAGCCGTCTGATGGCAAGCAGATGGTCGCCAGACCTCCTATCCCACCTAAGATGTCAATAGCCGTTCGGCCTCCAGCGCGCATTAGCCAGATGACAACACCCGGACTCGATGTCGCCGCACGAAGTAGCTCGTGTGAACAGTCGTCGTGCTAAGACTGCCCCTACTGGGTAAGGGTGTCGGACCCTGGTTGAACACTTCAACTGATGTCGGAATTGTGTTCAATAGTGGACAGCAAGTTGTCGCTCGCTTGATGATGATTGCTCTGCGATTTGAAGGCTTGCCCGCGGAAGGGTGCGCTCATTCATCTTAGAATGTAAAGCCGAGGGTAGGCGGAGACGTGAGCTTCAACCACGCGCCCCTGGAGACTCGATCTGATCGATCGGACGACAGATAGCTTCATTTGGCGTCTTTTTCGTCGCTTCCTTCAAGGGGAGAAGCATTTAGAGCTTGGAAACGATGACACCTTCGAGTCTCGGTCTTGGGGGATGTCAATTCCGGTCACGGCGGATACGCACCCGCCGAGGGAAATCACAAACTGTCGCAGAGGACACTCGAGATGAAGACAAGAGCAATTTCAGCGATTCTAGTAGTTCTCTCGTTCGGAGCCTTCAGCGTCATGGCAACGACCGAACGGCGCGAGGGTAGTTCAACCAAGGCACACCAATCTCAATCAGCAACACAACACAAGAAGGAGATGTCGCACGATCACATGATGATGGGCATGGCCAATGAGCCACATCATGCCCTGGCGATGGCCTACCACCAGAACCTGGCGACCTTCGCCAAGGCCCTTCACGAAC
Source organism: Acidobacteriota bacterium (assembly GCA_040007555.1). Taxonomy (GTDB): domain Bacteria; phylum Acidobacteriota; class Blastocatellia; order RBC074; family RBC074; genus JANNRD01. The sequence goes on from JBDTUW010000850.1 coordinate 2,000, forward strand.
AAACGGTGCGGGCCAGCTCCGTCAATCTCGAATTCGCTCGCGCCGCGGTGACTGAGATGCGGCGCAGCTTTGACCAGATGAAACAGCATCATGACGAGCACATGCAAACGATGAGCACCGAGATGCACACCAAGATGAGTGGGATGATGCAGCAGATGGAGACGCATCAGACCGAACTGAACAACCAGCTGACGATGCTGGAGCAGGAGGTTCAGTCCACCACGCCCGTGCCGAAGAAGGTCTCCGCCCTGGCGGCCAGCGTCAGCTCGCACCTCGGTGCCATGTCGAAGATGCACCAGGGCGCTCAGACGAGCAAGATGAAAATGAAGATGTAGGTCGGACGCGTCTGTCGAGTGTTTGGTGGATTGGTGACCACGGTGAGTGTACTGGATGGAGACGGCCTTCGGGCGGGTTTTTCGCTGCGAGGGGGGCACGCCCGAAGCCCGTGCTCCAGGCATTCCCCGAATCGACTGTGGAGAACTGCTAATAGATTTTGTGGATACTCTTGCCGCTGATTGACGAGGGAAATGAATCTGCTA
>JBDTUW010000851.1:0-2536 GCA_040007555.1 Acidobacteriota bacterium
ACCCAGCCCGGCGTCACTCAAATGCGCTTCAAAACCCTCAAGCCACTCTTCCGCCTGCCGCAGCGTCTTGCGATTTCGCCCATTGACCTTGAGATAGGCGGTCACAAACGGACCGATCAGCCACGCCCAAACCGTCCCCTGATGATAAGCACCGTCTCGCTCAAGTGGCGATCCACTATAGCGGCCACGATACTTCGGATCAGCCGGGGAAAGACTTCTCAATCCGTACCGCGTCAGCAGTTCCCGCTCGACGACCGAAATCAATCGTTTTCCCTTGTCCCGCGAAAGCATCGAGTGATGCAGGCTGACAGCGAATATCTGGTTCGGCCGGATCGATTCATCGCGAGCGTCTCCGTCGATTACATCGTATAGACAATCAGCCTCTTTGTTCCAGAACAGGTCATTAAACGCATCTTTGGCGAGACGGCTCATTCGACCGTAACGTTTCTCGCCACCGTTATCGCCGAACCTGCTGGCGAGGTCCGTCATTATCATGAGCGCGTTGTACCAGAGCGCCTGTATCTCGACCGGCTTGCCGATCCGCGGCGTGACGACCCAGTCGCCTACCTTTGCGTCCATCCAGGTCAACTGCACGCCCGGCTCGCCACCTTGCAGCAGTCCATCCCCGTCTACCCGAATGCCGTAACGCGTACCCCGTTCGTGCCACTCGATGATGTCAGTCAGAACCGGATAGAGTGCGCGAACGAACTCCACCTCATTTGTCTGCTGTAGAAAGGTCCTCACGGCTTCGAGGTACCAAAGGGTTGCATCGACCGTGTTGTACTCGGGCTCCTGACCCGCGTCGGGAAAGCGGTTTGGGAGCATGCCCCGATCGACTACCTTCGCGAACGCGAGGAGGATGCTCTTCGCGACGTCGTAGCGCCGAGTCGCGAGAGTCAGACCCGGTAGAGCGATCATCGTGTCGCGGCCCCAGTCACTAAACCAATGATAGCCGGCGATGATGGATTTCTCCTCACCGCGCGCGACGATAAACTGATCAGCCGCTATCAGGAGCTGTTGCACCAACTCATTGTCTGAAGGAAGTTGTGCGAGCACCCGTGATCTTCGCTCGATCTCGGCAAGCCGGTAATCGGCGGCTCTCGCGGACGCGTTCCCATCGATCGGCTCCGTCGAAGCGACGATGGCGATTTCCCCTGGGACATCGAACCTGAGGACGAACGGGTTGAATAGATCTTCCTCAAAATCGAGACCGCGCTCTCGCTCCATTTGATACTGAACTCGTCGATACCACATTCCGGCGGGACCCACCGTTCCGTGATTGTACGCAAATGACAGTCGGGGCAGGTCGTTGTAAGGCTTGATCGAAACCAGGCCCTGCTCGATCTCCAGGTTGGCATCGAGAGTCGCGTTCTCGTGAGTCGTTCCGTGGTAATCCCGACACGCGAGTAACGGACGAAGCTCCAAAGACAGGTCGCTGGGAATAACACCGTTGGCAGTGTGGATCGAGTACTGAATGACTGTGCTGTTCTCTCCCTGGATCATGAAGACGGCCTTTTCGATGCGAACGTCTTCGATTTCATACACAGAGATCGGGAACGGGTCGAGACGGAACTCGGCAAGAAACTCGAATCCACGAGGATAGATCGTACCCGGATACTGATTCGTTGAAAGCTCATACCGGCGATCGCCAATGACGACAGTTTCTTCGAGCTTTGAGAGCATTGTCAGCCGGCCGACTGGTGGCTGTGTTGCGGCGATGAGCAGCCCATGGTATCGCCGGGTATTGAGACCGGCGATTGTGGAGGATGCAAAACCGCCGAGCCCATTTGTTTCAAGCCATTCTAGGTTCTGCGCGGCGCTGAGATCTGCGCACACATGACGGTTTATTCGAATCATGTTCTACCTTCATCGAGCCGGTGATTCGTAGGGAGAAGTGTCAGCTTAGCGCACCAAGAGCTGAAGCCGTCTCAACGACGCTGTCGCTTTTGCGCGAATTACGCATCGGTTCCGAGAATGGGGGTAATGTACCAGGAGCGAGCCAAGGTCCGCGCGTTCCCCATAGGTCGCTTTGACTCAATTCTCATTCAGCAATCTCCATGCACAAACTACTTCAAGAGTCTCAGCAGTGGAATCCCCCGGAACGCCACGAACATAACGTTCTGGTCCGCGTGTTGCTCATCGGCGGCCTCTCCATTGCTGACAAAATAGACTTGAGCTTTCAGGTGGGCCGCGGTGACAATGGATTTCGCGGTGTCACCAACGCAATCAGGTGGCTATCAGAAGCAGTCAAATGTCGCCGCTGAGAACGGGGCCGAGAACGAGGCGTCGTTGCCGATCCCCGCTGCAGCCGATCGGCGTCTTAGTGCTGCAAGGTGTGACGACTCACGCTGCCATCGAATCGAGTGAGACTGCCTCGAGCGAAAAAGCCAGATGTTCGGAACCCTAAACGTGAGAGGCACAGAAACTCCGCGCCTCTGCATCTGGTTCTTCGGCCCGCATGACTTGACCACGTTTACCCGAGCGCGAGCCATCTCCGGATCTGCTGCGACACCTCGGTCGCGCTCGGTGGATCGTA
>JBDTUW010000852.1:0-2523 GCA_040007555.1 Acidobacteriota bacterium
GCCAAGGGTCGGCCAGCACCGTTGCCGCCCTCGATCGCCCAGACCCGCTCGGGCCAGGTTTCGCGGACGTCCGCACTGCGTTCCGCCAAGTTTGCGAGGTCAGTTCGAGGACGAAGGTTTGATAGCCTTCTCCGGGAATGGTCTTAAGGAGCTTCCACTGATAGGAGGGATCGGGCTTGGCGATGTAGCGATCGAGCGCGGTTTGCTGGGCAAAGGCCACGACCGCAAACAGTGTCAACACCAGCAGGTTCAAGGCAGTTCGCCGCATTTTCTGAATCTCCTCATTTCCTCGATGAATTTCCTGGCGGGACTTTAAAACGATACGCGGTGCGGGGAAAGTAGTCAAAGGGCTCAGGGTTGAGGGCCGCGGGTTAAAACGCAGAGGCGCTGAGGAAGCAGAGACGTGGAGGGGAAGTCCTTCCCGCGTCTCTTGCGTCCTCAGCGCCTCTGCGTTTATTCACTGCCCCCGATCAATGAGGCGTTACAAAAGGAAGAGCATTTCCCTGTACTTCGGCAACGGCCACAGGCCGTCATCGACTGTCTCTTCGATCTTGTCGCAGACCTCGCGCAAGGACGCGAGTGCCGGGACAACTTTATGAGCGAGGGCGTCGGCCTTCTTCTCGATGTCGTCGCTGTCAGCCTCTGAGACAACGGCATCGAGCGCGTCGCTTTGCGCCCTCAGGTCACCGATCAGCCGAACGACGGACTCGACTTCGGCCCGCTCCGCAGAAAGCAGGTCGGCGCTGAAACCTAGGCCCGAAATACTGTTGAGAGAACTCGCGATCGCCGCCTGGTGCTTGAATGCAGCCGGAAGCACGATCGTCCTGACGATATCGCGCAGCGCGGATATCTCGATCTCGATATCCTTGATATAGCGCTCGGTCTCGATGTGGAAGCGAGCCTCGAGTTCGTGTTCGCTCATCATTCCTGTGGAGGTAAAAAACTTGGCCGCTTCCGGCGTCCTCAATTGTGCAAGCGCATCAGGAGTGGTCTTCAGATTGAGGAGTCCCCGCGTTGCCGCCTCGGCAGTCCATTCGTCGGCGTAATTATTGCCTTCGAAGCGAACCCTCTTTGTCGCCGTAATCGCCTCGCGAATGACTTCCATAACTACCTTGTTGAGGTCGCCCTTCTTGCCCTGCCGGGCTTCGATGGCGTCGACAAGCTGACCGAGCGCTTCGCCGACTGCCGCATTCAACGTCGACATCGGAGTCGACGTGGTGGCGCTCGACGCAACGGCCCTGAACTCGAATTTGTTGCCGGTAAAGGCAAATGGTGAAGTGCGGTTGCGATCCGTGTTATCGCGCGCCACCTCAGGCAGTTTGGAGATGCCGAGGTTAATGACTTTCTGCTCGGCGGTCTCTCCCTTCGCTTCTCCACTCTCGAGCGAATCGAGTATCGCAGACAGGTGCTCGCCTAAAAACACCGAGATGATCGCGGGCGGCGCTTCGTTTGCGCCCAGACGGTGATCGTTGCCCGAACTGGCAATGGCCGCTCGCAACAGGCCCGCTCGCTGTTCGACCCCCTTGAGCGTGGCCAGCAGGAAGACCAGGAACTGAAGGCTTTCCTGCGGAGTTTCACCCGGGTCGAGCAGATTGTTTCCGTTCGAATCACTGAGCGACCAGTTGTTGTGCTTGCCACTTCCGTTGATGCCGGCAAAGGGCTTTTCATGCAGCAGCAGAGCCAGATTGTGACGACGCGCGACCTGACGGAGTATCTCCATCGTCAACTGATTGTGATCGGTTGCGGCATTGACTTCCTCGAAGATCGGCGCGAGTTCGTACTGGCTTGGCGCCACCTCGTTATGCCGCGTTTTGACTGGGATGCCAAGCTTGTAGAGTTCATGCTCAGCCTCCTGCATGAAAGCGAGAATTCGTCCTTTAATGCTCCCAAAATAGTGATCTTCAAGTTCCTGTCCCTTGGGAGGCTTGGCTCCGATCAACGTCCTGCCCGCTGTTACCAGATCCGGTCTGAGGACATAGAAGGCGTGATCGATAAGGAAGTATTCCTGTTCCGGACCAAGATTCGGAACCACCCGAGTCGCCGTTGTGTTCCCAAAGAGGTGAAGAACGCGCAGCGCCTGCTCGCTCAGATACTCCATCGAGCGCAGCAGCGGTGTCTTCTTGTCGAGTGCGTGGCCGTGATATGAGACGAAGACCGAAGGAATACAGAGCGTCTTGCCGTTCGGCCCGTCAATGATGAAAATCGGACTCGATGGGTCCCAGGCAGTGTAGCCGCGGGCTTCGAAGGTGGCGCGCATGCCGCCTGATGGAAAGCTCGAAGCGTCAGGCTCACTCTGAATCAGTTGCGAACCGGAGAAGCGCTCGATCGGTTGCCCTTCCTCCCCAAAAGTCAGAAACGCGTCATGCTTCTCGCCGAGGAACTGGCCCTCGTCGCCATCGATCCCGAGACCGGGCGCCACGCGCTCGGCAATCGCAGCGTGCTCAATGCCACGCTGGCCGGCCTGCTGATCATCGAGCTGACCCTCGACGACTCGATTGGTCGGTCGCCGCTGCTCGACGCGGC
>JBDTUW010000853.1:0-2522 GCA_040007555.1 Acidobacteriota bacterium
GCGTCATGCGGCTCATTGATGAGGCCTCTAATACGCACGTCCTTCCTGCCTTTCTGACGCGGAATGGTGGGCTCAACTCGGGTTTCATGCTGGCGCAATACACCGCGGCGGCGTTGGCGTCCGAGAACAAGGTGTTCGCTCATCCGGCCAGCGTCGACACAATACCGACGTCGGCGAACGTCGAGGATCACGTCAGTATGGGATGCACGGCAGCACTGAAGCTGAGGCGAATCGCTGTCAATGTTGAGCGAATTCTCGCGATCGAGCTGCTCGCGGCTTCTCAAGGCGTAGATTTCCGCAAACAGGACCTTGGAGGGGAGCCGCGCCTCGGCCGCGGCACAAGACCGCTCTACGAGCTGCTGCGCCGGACTGTCCCGTTTGTCGAACACGATGTTCTGATGTACCCGCTGATCGAAGCTGCCCATGAACTGATACGAACGGGTGAAGGTATCGAGGCAGTCAATCGCGCACTCGCTTCGCCTTAGCTCGGCCAGAGAATGAGGATCGCGATCCCGCCAATGAGTACGGCCGAGAAGGGAACTACAATCCTTCGCAATAGCGCTTTGCCGGCCAGGACGGAAGCAATACCGCCCTTGAACGCCAGGTTTGAAAGCGATGCCGACACGATCAGGCGCCAGCCATCGCTCGCGCTGAGCCTTTCCGAATGGACAAGCTGGGAGACAGATAGCGTGATCGCATCGACGTCCGTCAGTCCCGAGAGGATCGCCACCACAAAGAGCCCGCGCCCTCCAAAAGTCTCCTTGACAGCAGCCACGGTAAAGATCACAGCCGCGTAGATCAATCCAAATATGATCGCCGACTTGATTTCGGAAGGGTTCTGCTGCGCTGGCACCGTATCCCGCTCCCGGCGTACCCAAAACCAAAGCCCCAGAGTGCCAAGCGCCAGCAGTAGTCCGATTGCAATAATTGGAGGTGCGGCTGCGCGGAGAAACCCGGGCGCCACCGTAGCGATCTCCACAAGGATGCGGATATAGAGAATGGTTGAAGCGGTTCCGATGACTACGGCCGCGACTCCAGCCAGTGCTGGCGTTTCAGCCGTTCGCCTCGCGTAGCTGACCGTCGTCGCTGTGCTCGAGACGAGCCCACCCAGTATCCCGCCAAGGACAAGACCGGCCTTCGAGCCGAAGAATTTATAGGCAACATACCCGGTCAGACCAATTCCAACGATCAGCACAACCATCAACCACGTGGTGCGTGGATTAAGGACTGCATACGGACCGTAGGTACGATCCGGCAGCACCGGAAGAATGATGAAGGAGATGAGCGCAAACTGCATCATCGCCTTCAGATCGTTCTCGCCCAGCCGCTTTGCAAGACCGTGGAGCTGGCCCTTGAAATGAAGGAGAATGGCGACGCCACTTCCGAGGGCGACAGCAAGCTCGCGACTCCCTACCATGAGATACGCGCCAATCGTAAACATGAGGAGCATTGCAACTTCGGTGGTCAGTCCCGGTCGCAGAGTACCGTCGCTCATCTCACCAAGATTGCCCATGACGATGAGGCCACCGAGAACGATCAGCCCGGCAGCAACCATCCATCCACCGAAAAACTGGGCAAGCAGCGCCGAAAGCGCACCGAGAATAGTAACCATGGGAAACGTCCTGATCCCGCCAAGACGTTTTGAGACATGCTCTCGTTCGATACCAACGAGTAGGCCGAGACCGAGAGCGATGCCAAGCTTTAAAAAAAGCGACGTCAGACCCATAAGCCTTTGACCGAATGTCGGAAACGGCGGATGCCTCCAGGACGCGACCGTGCCGCGAAGAAGCCGAAAGGCCCCGTTACCAGGAAAGAAACGATTGTTTGATGGCCCGCCGCCGATGAGCGCCCACTTCCAGCACATGCCGCAAAGGGAGGGGAAACCACGATTTGGCCTTTCCTCCAGAGACACGGGACGCGAAGCTGCTCAGGTGGTCGGTGTCGCTTGCCGGATGCGCACGATCTGAACGGAACAGCTTGCGTGAGAGGCAATGGCTTGCGATACAGAACCGAGAAGGAATCGCTGCCATCCTCGATAGCCGTGTGATCCAACGACGATCAGGTCAGCGCCCCACCTCTCGGCTTCATCGAGGATCGCTTCTTTTGGATGACCCTGAATGACCGCAAGCGAGATATCAACTTTCTCGCCTTGCGTCGCACGGATGCGCTCGCGCGCCGCAGTCAGTGCAGACTGAGCCTGCTCCTCGGCGGCTTTCTCCATCTCGGTGAGATACGTTTCGGGTAGAGCCCACGTGTCGGGTGTTGGGACAAACGGCACTTCGGCGACGGATATCACGCGGATGGCGCTCCCTGGCGCCAACGGGCGTGTAGCGACCTCTTCGACCGCCGCGTTGCTTCCTGAAGACCCATCAACTGCGAGAAGCACTTTCATAACGTCTCCCTTCTGTTCGTCCGATATGGCTCCGACATCGACTGCCGAATGGAGCAACAGATGCGATTCGAGGTGGCCGTAGGGGCGGGGCTTGTCCCTGCCCGCCTTCCGAAGCCGCCCCTCGCGGCGG
>JBDTUW010000854.1:0-2515 GCA_040007555.1 Acidobacteriota bacterium
TCTTCTCCTCATGCGTGTCATCCTGGCTTCGTCCGAGGTATTTCCCTTCTCCAAAACCGGCGGCCTCGCGGATGTCGCGGGCGCCCTGCCAAAGGCGCTGGCGAGAGCTGGATGCGAGATTTCTGTTGTCACTCCACTCTATACCGGGATGGGCGGTAGCCCTGGTGACGTCGTCGCCCGCGTGACTGCCCACCGAATCTTCGATGATCTGCTGATCCCATTCGCAGGGGGCACAAAATATGCCAGCGTCTGGCTCGACCATCTCGATGGGGCCCCCATCTACTTTATCGAGAATGACGAGTATTTCGGCCGCGGATACATTTATGGATACGGAGACTTCGATGCCGAGCGTTTTGCCTTTTTCAGCCGCGCCGTGATCGAACTGGCACGCCGGCTCGGAGCGCCTCCGGATATCATCCACTGCAACGACTGGCACACCGGGTTCATCCCGACATATCTTGCGACGGTCTACGCCGGTGATCGATTCTTTCGCCGAACGGCCACACTCTTTACGATCCACAATCTCGCGTATCAAGGCACATTCAGTCCTGGCTTGCTGCCACGTCTGGGCCTCGCTCCTGACGCGCTCGAACGTGGGCTCGAGTTCTTTGGGGTCGCCAGCGCGCTCAAAGGCGGGTTGGAGTTCGCGACCGCTCTTTCGACTGTCAGTCGCAAGTATGCCCAGGAGATTCAAACACCCGATTTTGGCAACAGGTTAGATGGACTACTACGATGGCGGCGAGGCGACCTGCTTGGGATACTCAACGGGGTTGACTACACGGAGTGGAATCCCGAGATAGATACGCACCTCGAGGCGCATTACTCGATCAATGATCTGAGTGGGAAGGACATCTGCAAGCGTAATATCCTACGCCAGTTCTCGCTCCCCGAAGACATTTCGAAACCGATCGTCGCGGTCGTTTCCAGGTTGACGGTCCAGAAGGGAATCGACCTCATTGCTCAGGCGATCTGGAAGATCCTGGACTCAGGGGCATATTTCGTCCTCCTCGGTTCGGGAGGCGAGAGCTACGAGGATTATTTCCAGCACGTACGCGACTCGCGGCCGCAGCAGGTAGGCGTATATTTCGGGTACAACACCGCACTCGCGCACAGAATCGAAGCGGGCGCGGACATGTTTCTCATGCCATCTTCATATGAGCCCTGTGGGCTCAATCAGATGTACAGTCTCAAATACGGGACAGTGCCGGTTGTTCGCGGCGTCGGCGGGCTGGATGACACGATCTCGAACTTTGAACGTACCACTCGGCAGGGCAATGGATATAAGTTTTACGAGTATTCGGTCGACCGGCTGCTTGAAAAGTATTACGAGGCCCTACTTACCTATTATGACCCCGAAGCGTGGCGCGCGTTACAGCGCAATGGGATGGCGATAGATCATTCGTGGGACCGTGCCGCGCACGACTATCTCAATGTGTATCATTTAGTTACAGCGGCGCGTCGCTAGCGGCGAGGCTATCTGCTGCCGTCAGGGGAGTGTGAGAAACGCGCGGGTTTGCTATAATGCCGAGTCTTGGGACGCGGCGGAAAGGTTGATCATGAGCGGCGGACCCAGGATATGGCTGCGATGTGGTGGAAGGTTTGATGATCAATAAGGAGAATGTATGAGTGAGTTTGTGAATGAAGTAACGGATGCGAGTTTTGACACGGAAGTACTGAAGTCAGATCAACCGGTGCTGGTAGACTTTTGGGCCGCCTGGTGTGCGCCGTGTCGCATGCTGACTCCCACAGTCGAGGCGATCGCGGAGAAGTATCAGGGCAAGGCGAAGATCGTCAAACTGAATGTCGACGAGAATGTCGAGAGCTCCTCGCGTTACGGGATCAAGGGAATTCCTACTCTCATCCTGTTTAGCGGCGGAAAAGAGGCAGATCGCGTCGTGGGTGTTCCTTCCAATGCGCGTGATTTTATAGCTGGGATGATCGACAAACAGCTGGTCTGAAGAAAACACCAAAAATGTCGACTGACTATGATGTCGTGATAGTTGGTGGCGGGCCAACGGGGCTCGCCGCCGCGGTTTACACCGGGAGGTCGCTTCTCAAAACGCTCGTCCTGGAACGACAGATTCCCGGCGGTCAGATCGCGCTCACCTCAGCGATCGATAATTACCCCGGCTTTGCCGAAGGAATTTCCGGCTACGAGTTTGCGCAGGCATTCCTCAGACATGCCGAACGGTTTGGAGCGGAGATTCGCATCGGAACCGGGGCGACCCAGATTCTCCCGGACCCTGACCCTGGTGGGCCGTTCATCATCGGGCTCAGCGATAATACCTCGGTGACGGCGAAGGCTGTCATTCTTGCCATGGGACGGCATCCACGGATGCTTGAAGTGCCGAACGAACAACGGCTCATCGGCTATGGTGTCAGCTATTGCGCGACCTGCGACGGAGCGTTCTTCAAGGGTGTTCCGGTGGCAGTGGTTGGCGGGGGTAATTCAGCAGTTGAAGAAGGCCACTTCCTGACGCGCTATGCCTCCGAAGTCAAAGCCATTCATCGCAAG
>JBDTUW010000855.1:0-2513 GCA_040007555.1 Acidobacteriota bacterium
AGACCCAATCCGAACATTGGCATTTTCTCGATCAATGAGTCCTCCGCGCATTCGAGGTACGATGCGCTGGTTGTCAGTCTCCAGCGGCGATTCGCGCGTCGGTATCAGATCGGCGTCAACTACACACTTGCCGACAACCGCGATGACGATTCGAACGAGCGCAACTTCTCGCGGGAAACAGTTCTCAATCCACGCGATCTGAAAGCGGAAGCCGGGCCGTCGAAGCAGGACATACGACACAACTTCAATCTCAACGGACTCGTTGATCTGGGCGCCGGTTTTACCGTGAGCGCGATCGTCATTACGCGCTCCTGGTTCCCGTTGACACCAGTCATCGGCGACGACATTCAGAACGACGGCAACACGGACAACGACCGCGCTGTCATCAACGGCCGCGTAGCTGCGCGCAACAGCCTTCGCCAACCGAGATTCTTTAACCTTGACCTGAGAGTGCTGAAATCGTTCAGCCTCGGAGAAACACGACGGCTCGCATTGACTGCAGAGCTCTTCAACGTGACGCGTTCATCCAACAAGAACTTCGGCGTGGACGGGATCAGCATTTATGGCAATGCAGGAAACAGTCTCCCCGGGGTGACTGTCCCGACGACATTCCCGCTACCGGGTGAGCCTTTCACCGCGCCCTCGACGGCTCGGTTTGGAGGCCCCAGGCAATTGCAGCTCGGGGCGCGCTTCGTCTTTTAGGGCAGTGGTGCCTTTTCGATGCGACGCGTGCCCCGTGAGATGTGCCACCTGTTGTCGCTTCAGGGCCACCACGGAATTGAACACGGCGCCCCTGGCGGAGCTAGCGGCGAGGCAGTCGCCAATCCCGGGCGGGTTTTTTGAGGATCAGGAATGCTTTCGTCTTCGTTGAGCGCGCAACAAGGGTTCGATGGACAGCTCGGCGCGGTCCGAAACGAAACAAGGCGGCGAAGATCGTCGCACTCAAAACGCTTGCGCGCTCCGAACACCGGCTGAATCTCCTCGGCCTGCCACGAGCGGATATCCGTCAATCAGCCCCCACCATTTAAATTCTTTGCAACCTGCGCGTATTCCAGCGTTCACTAATCGTCAGCACAATTTCCGCCGGAGTCACTCCTCTTTGTGAACCCGACCGATCCAGAGTCGGGCTTGATCAATCCCGAGTGGACTCACGAAAGGTGATTTGATTTGCCTCGGCAGGGCTGCGCGCGCATGTCGTATCAGCCCAATTGAAAAGGAGATGATGTAATGAACTCCATCGCAATCAGGGTCGCCGTCGCGCTCATCGCCGTCGCGACCGTTTCAACTCAGAAGATTAACAAAGCAACCAAACCGGTGATCGACCGCGGACCGATCGTAGCCGCTGTGGACAAGGGAGCGAAGTGGCTCGCTTCGACCCAGGGCGAAGATGGCGGGTGGGGCCAGGACGGCAACGGTACTTCGTACATCCAGAACGGCGCACAGCTCGAGTCAAAGGGAAATGATGTAGCGAACACGGCGGTGGCAGCGCTCGCACTCTTGCGGGCAGGGAAGCAATATCAGCCGAATGTCGACCGCGCGCTCGCGTTTATTCTTCAGCGAGTCGAAGGAAGCCCGCGGGACGGGCTCTCGGTGACGAATGTCGAGGGGACGCAGATTCAGAGGAAACTCGGACCTTATATCGATACATTCCTCACCTCGATGCTGCTTTCGCAGGTTGATGGCACTCTGGCGAAGGCGGGCGAGAACGCACGCGTGCGACGTGCACTGGAAAAGTGCGTCGCCAAGATCGAGCGAAACCAGAAGGGCGACGGCAGTTGGAATCTTGCGGGTGGCTGGGCGCCGGTGCTTGGCACATCCCTCGCCTCGCGCAGTTTGTTTGAAGCCAGGCAAAAGGGTGTCAAGGTCGACAGCCTCGTGCTCGCTCGCGCAGAGAATTACACGGTGAACGCCATGAAACCTTCCTCCAACTCCTCCAGATCTGGCGGAGTCGGCCGAGGGTATGGTGAGGGAGCCGGTGTCGGAATGGGCGCAGGTCGCGGAGGTGACATCAAGGGAGAGGCCACAAGGGTGACCGTTGACGGATTGTCGCCGACACTCGCTACTACCGAATCTGCAGGTGTCAGTCTCTATCAAAGTGCGCAGGCGCTCGAGCAACTAAGCCGAACGGACGAAGATCGCAAGAAGAACGCTGTGGCGATTTCGGCGATCGGCGGGCAGGTCAATAACAAGGCGTTTGTGGACGGCTTTGGTTCAATCGGTGGAGAGGAATTCTTCTCCTACCTCAACCTTAGTGACGGTTTGAAGCGCGCAGGCGGAAAAGCGTGGACGGACTGGTACTCGAGCATCACTGAGAAGATACTCCAGCTGCAAAACAATGACGGAACGTGGGCAGGACATCACTGCATCACCGGGCGAGTCGCGGTAACCGCCGCGGCGATGCTAAATCTGACGGTGGATCGTGCGAATTAACCGGCGCACATTTCTGCTAAGCGCGCTGGCTGCGGCGTCGTGTTCGCGGCGGGAGACGGGCAGCACGCTGGCACAGGCGGCGC
>JBDTUW010000856.1:0-2512 GCA_040007555.1 Acidobacteriota bacterium
CGTCGAAGCTGAATCGACCGGGCTTGGGCGCGACGTGAAGCGAAGTTGTCAGTTGCCAGTTGCCAGTGGCGACAGCAGGCGTTCAGAGTTCAACCTTCAGGTTGTGCCGCAACAGGAAGCTGAAGCTTGAACTCTGAACGCAGAAGTCTGAACGTGGCAGCGCTGAAGGCGGAGGCACGACGTTCAGAGTTCAACTTCAGGTTGTGATTCGAGCACAAGAAATGCTTGAACCGCGGGATAGACTGACCCGCGCGAACCTGAGTTTGTCTCCATGCAACTGTCTCGTATCTGCCTCGCACCAACAATCCGATGCGCGTCAAATTCCTCAAGTATGCCGTGTCCATATGCCTGACTCTTGTGCTGGCCTCTCTGGCGTGGCTCAACAACGAAGTCAGCGCGCAGCACTCCGCGAGATCATCGCAGGGCACATTTGTCTATGGTGGCGGATCGTCGGGGACGCGCTACTCAAACCTCAAACAAATCCATCGCGGCAATGTGCAGCAACTGACCATCGCCTGGACATACGACCTCGCCGACGGCAGGGGCGATTCGCAGAATCAACCAGTCATCGTAGATGGCGTGCTATATGCAGTGACCGCCAAACACAAAGTCGTCGCGCTCGATGCCACCACAGGAAGACAGATTTGGCGCTTTGATTCAGGCCTCGCGGCACGCGGTCCCAATCGCGGTGTGACTGTCTGGGGCAGCGTCAAAGAGAAACGGATCTTCGCAGCGGTGCAGTCCTATGTCTACTCGCTCGATGCTGCGACGGGGAAGCCAGTTTCAACCTTTGGCAAAGATGGGCGGATAGATTTGCGCGAAGGTCTGGGCCGTGATCCGCAGGGACTATCCGTCGCGCTGACCACCCCAGGTGTCATCTACAAGGATGTGCTCATCATCAGTGGCCGCTTTCCTGAAGCGTTGCCTTCGCCGCCGGGTGACATCCGCGCGTTTGACGTGCGCACAGGCAAACTCCGCTGGTCGTTTCATACAGTGCCGCGCCCCGGCGAGTTCGGCTATGAAACCTGGCCCAAGGAAGCGTGGACGTACACCGGCTCAGCCAACAACTGGGCCGGCATGGCCGTAGACGAGGTCCGCGGCATCGTCTACGTCCCGACGGGTTCAGCGGCGAGTGATTTCTACGGCGCAGACCGTATCGGCGATAACCTCTTCGCGAATACTCTGCTTGCATTGAATGCCGAAACCGGAGAGCGCATCTGGCACTTTCAAGCCGTCAAACACGATATCTGGGATCGGGACTTTCCGTCTCCACCAACCCTTGTGAGAGTTAGGTACAAGGGCAAACAGGTAGACGCGGTCGCGCAGACAACCAAGTCAGGACACGTTTATTTGTTTAACCGTGTCACAGGCGAATCTCTGTTTCCGATTGAATATCGGAAATATCCAGCGAGCACTGTAGCAGGAGAGGTTGTCGCCGAAACGCAGCCATTGCCAGTCAAGCCAGCGCCTTTTTCGCGGCAAACGCTGACCGAAGACCTGCTCAGCAAACGCACGCCCGAAGTTCACAACTGGGCGCTTGAGCAGTTTCGGAAACTCAATGGCGGCGGTCAGTTTATTCCGCTCAAAGTGGGGGAGGAAACGATCATCTTTCCGGGTTTCGATGGTGGCGCGGAATGGGGCGGTTCTGCATTTGATCCTCAAACCGGTTTGCTCTATGTGAACGCGAACGAGATGGTTTGGCGCGCCAGCCTTGGCGAAACTCAAAGCGGAGATTCAGGCAGGCAGATCTATATGCGCAACTGCGCCACCTGCCACGGAGACGATCTAAGTGGTTCGCCCCCGCAAATGCCTTCCCTGGTCAGTATCAGTGCAAAGTTCAATGCCGAATCTCTGAACGCGATCATCCGTCACGGCGCTGGACGGATGCCTGCCTGTCCCAATCTGCAACAGGCGGAAGTGACCGCGTTGGCACAATACCTGCTAAGCGGCGAAAGCAAGGAGCTGGTGAGTACGGCCGCAGCGGCTGATGTACCGAAATACCGCTTTACCGGCTATCACAGATTTCTCGATCCGGACGGTTATCCGGGTATCGCTCCGCCCTGGGGCACGCTCAACGCGATCAACCTCAACACGGGAGAATATGTCTGGAAGATACCGCTGGGCGAATATCCTGAGCTCGCGGCCCGAGGGCTTAAGAACACAGGAAGTGAAAACTATGGTGGGCCGATTGTGACCGCTGGCGGCCTGGTGTTCATTGCTGCAACGAATTTTGATCGGAAGTTTCGCGCCTTCGACAAGCTGACGGGCGAACTGCTTTGGGAAACCGAACTGCCTATGGCGGGCAACGCAACGCCAGCTACATATGAAGTCGGCGGGCGGCAGTATGTGGTCGTTCACGCGACTGGGGGCAAGGGGCGACCTGGCGACCCCAGCGGGGGAGTCATTATGGCTTTCGCACTTCCTGGAAAGCCCATTCGCAGCAGGCCATAGATTCACGGGACTGGAGTGACTCAACGATAAGCATCCGACGGAAGGCTCCGTTGCGTAGTTG
>JBDTUW010000857.1:0-2499 GCA_040007555.1 Acidobacteriota bacterium
AAGCGATCATCTTCGGGTCATTGGACGGCACGTGGGAATTGACGAGCCAGTAAAGGCAGAAAGCAGCGCGTCCACGACCATCGAACCGAACCCAATCGCCAGTACTGCGACAATTGGCCCCGTACCACCGCTGCCAATGGAGTTCGTCGATCTGCTCCGTCAAACCGAAGCTCGCGGAGTGTCGGCACATGGGCAATTGCTTGATTACACTTACCAGTTAAAGAAGACGCACCGCGTGTTGAATGAACGCGGCGTTGGAGTTCATACGCAGGAGCAGATATTCGAAGCTTACCCGATTCGAGGTGAGCACGTATTGATCCTCCTCAGCCGGGATGGCCAGGCGTCCAGAACCCTGCCAGAAGATCGAAAATCGGCCGCGAAGCAGTTGGAAGTAGCGACAGATCCAGACAAAAGTGTCACGGCCCAGGAGGAAATGGATGGTGAAAAGGCGCCGGGGAGCTACGTGACAGCCGGGGTGACAGGTATTTATCAGGGTAGATCCGGGTATGTTTCCATCAATGTTTCGACGATTCTGCGATCATGCGAGTTTTTCTCGCCGCGCACCGAAACTGTGAATGGCCGAGAAATGGTGGTGCTCAGCTACCGTCATCGAGCCGGAACGAAACTGGCTCGCAATCACGCTTATATCGCGGGGTTGGTCGGGATGGTCTGGATCGACCGGGCGGATCAAGTGATTGTGCGATTGGAAGGCTGGCCGTTGACGACGGCGGCTTTTGACCTGGTTCAGGCTACGGCGCCGCGCGATGAGGCTGCATTGATTTATCAGCAAAGCCGGCAGGTCGACGGGGCCTGGTTTCCGACACTTATTCGGATGAATGCGGGAGGGCGGACAGACGTGTTCGACGGGCTGAATTGGGATGTGATCTTCGAGTTCAGCAACTATCAGCGTTTCAATACCAACGCGAGCGAGAAGTTGAACGATCCATCAAAGACAAAGCCCTGACGACTCAGAGCAGTCCACCTTATCGGACAAAGTCCGATGGCACAACGTAGTGGAGCAAGTCCTATAGCCCCCGGCGTGAGCCCTGGGTCAAGTTGCCCGTCTCAAAGCGAGCGCCGAAGGCCCGAAAGACCGGTTTCGATCGGCTGTCTTTCGGCCCTTCGGGGCTCCAGGACTCGAGGAACCATGAACCCAGCGCTCACGCACTGGGCTGGCGGACTTTCACCGCTTCGCGGTTGGGATAAAAATGGCCAAACTCCAGCGCGCTGCGGAGCGGCGCAACGCCCCGAAAGGGGCAGCAATAATAGAGCCCCAGGGCAACGCCCTGGGTATCCTGCGCCCCAAATCTTCTAGCCGCAACGAGGCGACGGTCCGAGGCGTCGGACCATCACCCCGCTGGGGTTATGTAAAATTGATATGACGCCTTATCAAGGGCGATGCTTTAATCGGACAAAGTCCGCTCGAGTTTGGACATTTTCCACGTCCACCACGTCGTGGTGCAAAGCTCCGGAGGAACGCAGAGAGCGGCTCTATGCTATCGCGATCGACGCCGATGCAAATGAGCAGCCACGGATAAGTCCGATGGCCACGTTTCGCGACATTGGCCCAATCTCAAAAAGGCAGTCATGATCCCGGTTTGTTTAATCAATCTCCTGATCGCTTTCGCTACGTTCCAAAGCTTTGTCGTGATGGGAACGGTGCGCGACCAGTCTGGTCAAGCGGTCGGGGGGGTTAGGGTCTCGGTGACAGATGAGAACTTCCAGTCGATTCGTAGCCTCTTTGTTGACAATTCGGGCCACTTTACCATCAAGAACCTCGCTTCAGGGCGCTACTCGATCCGCATTGAAACTACCGGCACTGTATTCGCGGAGCAGGTTCAAACACTGGAATTGTCCTCAATCCGCATCCGATCCGGAAGCGCTGAGACCGTCCCGCTCGACTTTGTCCTCAAACTGAAGCGCATAGAGGCGCCAAAACCCACCGATCTCTTGTTCTCCCAGGAAGTCCCTGACGCCGCAAAGGCGGAATTCGCGCGCGCCACCAATTACCTGAAAAACGGTCCAACCGAAACTGCAATAACGGCTCTGAAGAAGGCCGTTGAGCTGTTTCCGGACTATTTTGATGCGCTGGAACTGCTAGGAACCGAATATGTGAAAGGACTTCAGTTTGAGGTTGCTCTGATATCCCTGGGCAAGGCATTGGCTGTAAATCGAGATGCGCCGAAAAGCCTTTATGCGCTCGGCGTCGCGCACCTCAAACTCAACCGGCCGGCGGAAGCAATCGAATCCTTAAAGCGGTGCATGGAACTTTCGCCAAACAATCCCAATGCGCCAATGATGCTTGGGTTGGCCTATCGCCAGCTTCATGACCTTGTTCAAGCTGAGGCGGCGTTCAAGAAGGCCTTGCAAATGGGCGGCGCGGCAATGGCCGAAGCGCATTTCTATCTGGCGGTAGTTTATGAAAGGCGTGTGATGTACTCCGAAGCCATCCGTGAACTTGAGCTTTACCTCAGAGAAGGCAAGAACACCAATCCAGCT
>JBDTUW010000858.1:0-2498 GCA_040007555.1 Acidobacteriota bacterium
AGATTATCGAGCATTTCGTCAGTGTCGGTGATGAGTGGTCAAACGGCCGCCCCCAGGATGACGATGTCACGTTCGTAGTGCTGAAAGTCAGAGACCGGTAGGAGGGACCGCAGATATGCCACTTGTGCGGATCAACGACAACTGGAATTCACATCTCGTCACCCATTCTAACAATCTCGAAACCACAGCTGGACCGGAGATTAACGCAGAGGCGAAGAGGAAGATATCCTCTCGCTGCGCCCACCGCGTCTCTGCATTAATCTTGCGAAACCACAGTCCCGTTGCTAGTTTGGTAGCTGATGCTCAGAGCAGTCTCCCTCATCCTCCTGACGGCGCCGTGGTTCTGGCAGACCACGGGCGTGATTCAACAATCAGACAATCTCTTCTCATATGGTGAGGACCCTGGACGCGATCGACAGGCCCTCGAATTGCTCGGCCCGCCACTCGCAGTCGAACCGAGGAACTATCAGCTACTCTGGCGCAGCGCGCGAGCCTGTTACTATATAGCCGAGGAATCGCCCGTCGCTCAGAAGGTGGCCTACTACGAACGCGGCATCAAGACGGCTCAAGCTGCTGTTGCCCTTGAACCTAACGCCGTGGAAGGGCATTTCTGGCTCGGTGCCAATTACGGGGGCGTTGGCGAGCAGAAGGGTATGCTCAAGGCCCTGAGTTTGATTGGAAAGATTCGCGCGGAGATGGAGGCGGTAGTGCGTCTCAATCCCGGATACGAAGATGCGCGGGGATATCTGGCGCTGGGCGAACTCGATCGTCAACTGCCGCGTCTTATAGGCGGGAGCACATCACGCGCAATCGCATACTGTGAGAAGGGGTTGAAACTTGCGCCGCAGAATCTGGAGCTAAAGGTATCGCTGGCACGGGGATATCTGGAGGTTGGCCGCCGGGAAGAGGCGCGTCGTCAATTGCATGAGGTTATCGCGCGATCGGTGAATCCTGCACGTGCGCGAGCTGAGCGGGGTGTTCAGGATGAGGCGCGGAAACTGTTCGCCCAGAATGCGCGCTAAGATCTGAGGGGTGCGAAAGCGTGAGATTGCCCAATCCATTTACCACGTTTCGGGTTCAGATGGTCGTCTTCATGACCATCACGCTCCTCGTCACGATTCTCGTGCTCTCACTTGTCAATCAGCGGCTCGAACGACGGACAACCAGCCAGGTGGATGAATATATTCAAGCCATCACGCTCGCGAATGACGTCGTTTATCAGTCATTCTCCAGTGGTACTTATCTGTACGAGCTGGTCAATAATCCCGATCGCTCGAGTCTGGTCGTCAACGACAAAAGCATCATCAGAGACATCCTGCTGGTCGAAGAAGATGGCAAGGTCTATGACAGCACCGAGCGATCTGAAATTGGCCGCCAATTGACGGCAGCGATCAAGGATGTTCCGAGCCTCCGCCGTGGCGACATCAAGCTGGACGAACAGAGCCTGAGTGGGGACCAGTTAAGGACAATGACTTCGACCCTGACTACCGATAAGGGCAAGCGGACGATAGTCGTGGTCATCTCGATGGACCGTCTGCAGCGCGTCAAGGATGCTGTGACGCAGATAAGGCTGGGCGCTTTGGTCGCGATGGGGCTGGCATTGATCGTGCTCATCGCCTGGTACAGCCGGCGCGCGACGAGGCCGATCGCGGAACTTGCATGGGCCGCGCGCCGCGTAGCCAGCGGAGATCTCGATTTTCAGGTCCCGGCAACTCGACGCGATGAAATTGGCACTCTCTCGCAAACCTTCAATGAGATGCTCGCCGATTTGCGGCGGAAGAAGGAGCTGGAGGAGCAGCTACGCCGCGCCGAGCAATCTGCTGTGGTTGGGAGGCTCGCCTCCGGCATCGCGCACGAAATTCGCAATCCTCTTAATTTCATCAATCTGTCGATCGACCATCTGCGTGCGAAGTTTGAGCCGAGCGGGGAAACGGCGCACATTCTTGGCATGATCAAGGACGAGATCGGCAGGCTCAATCGACTGGTCAGCGACTTTCTCAGCTATGGCCGGCCGGCACGGCTTAAGATGAGAGAACTGGACGCGCGTGTATTGATTGACGAAGTTGTCAGGCTGGTTTCGGCGCAAGCGGATGAGCAGGGTATCAGTATCAATATTCGGAGTGAGCCTGATCAACCAGCGTCAGTGCATGGCGACGGCGAACAGCTGAAGACCTGCTTCTCGAATCTCATGATCAATGCAATTCAGGCCATGCCCGAGGGAGGCTCACTGACGGTTACTCTGAAGCCCGATCCGGATAATCTCGTCATCGAGTTCGAGGACTCAGGCTCCGGCATCGAGGCCGACCCGATTGAACAGATATTCGAACCCTACTATTCAACGAAAGACACGGGGATCGGGCTCGGATTGCCACTGACGAAAAAGATCATCGAGGAGCACGGCGGGCGCATCGAAGCCACAAGCACCCAGGGTAAGGGTGCCAAGTTCATTGTGGTCTTGCCTCGCGAGAATGCCGCGACTGTCGCGGGCCCGGTTTCCG
>JBDTUW010000859.1:0-2497 GCA_040007555.1 Acidobacteriota bacterium
TGAAGATAGCATCGCGCCAACTGACCCGCTTGCGATCTGGTTGACCCGAAGACTTGCTGATGTCTGGATTGACTTTGAGTCCCGGCTCAACCACGTACCGATTGTCGACAAACTCAACCGTGGCAAGCTGCGCGTCGAGGACTACAAGCTACTGCTTCTCAACCTGCGCCAGCAGGTCGCTGAAGGAGCCAGATGGATCTCGCGCGCCGCGTCCAACGTCTCGATCGATGCCTTTGAGCTGCGCTCGATGTTTATCGGTCACGCCGCGGACGAACATCGCGACTATCAGATGCTGGAACGCGATTACATTTCCGTCGGTGGCACAATGGACGAGATCGCATCGGCCGCGAAGAATATCGGCTCAGAGGCACTCTCCGCCTGGATGTTCCACCGCGCCAGCCAGGACAACCCTTTCGATCTTCTTGGAGCCATGTTCGTCATCGAGGGTCTGGGTAACAGGATGGCTAACCGCTGGGGCAAAGCGATCCGCGAGCAACTTAACCTCAAGAGCGAGCAGGTCAGCTTTCTCCTGTATCATGGCGCGAACGACGCTACCCATTTCGAGAAGCTCGACCACGCGATTAATAGTGGCCTTTTGACGGCGGGACTTGTCGAGAGGATCGTCAAGACAGCAAAGGTAACCGCGCGTCTCTATGCCCTGCAGCTCGAGGAGCTGGGGAGCACGTGAGAGGACCCGGCTAGTTTCGCAGGAGATCTGAAGATGAGCACAGCCAAGTTTCGACTTGCACAAGCAACCGACATCGATCTGCTCGTTTGCTATATGCGCACCTTCTATGCGATCGATGATTACGCGTTCAATGAGGGAGCGGCGCGAGCGGCCTTGGAGGAGTTTATCGACACGCGGGCGTCAGGTTCGATTTGGCTCATCGAGGTGGACGGTCATCCGATCGGTTATGTCGCGTTGACGCTCTGCTACAGCTTCGAGTATCACGGCCGAAATGCATACATCGACGAGCTATTCATTGACTCGGCATATCGAGGTCAGGGTATCGGCCGCCAGACGTTGGCGTTTGTCGAGGGCGAGTGTCTTGCGTCGCGGGTCAAGGCGCTCCATCTCGAAGTGGAACGGTCAAACGCAGTGGGACAGGCCTTGTATCGCAAGCATGGTTTTGTCGACCACGATCGCTATCTCATGACGAGGTGGCTGATGGATTGAGTTATTTTGGCTTTGGTTTGGAGGGAGGCCCGAGCTCTGAGAAGGAAGGGAGATGATCTGCGGTATGGGATATTCGGAAACCTTCAAGGCACTGGAGCATGACCTGCGCGATCCTGATCCGTGGCTCGCGCTCTATCTGGACTCGAGTGTGCTTGTCGACGATGAGGCCAAAGCTGCGTTACTCCTGTCGATGCGTTCCCGGTCGCGCCAGTTCGCCCTGCCCATCATGCGGCCTCTCGCCCGCCTGTTCATGATTCTGTTCCAGCTTCTCAAGACATTTGTTCCCAATAAGTTTACATCGTCGAGAGTCCTGCATCGGTTGATCTACTGGGGTCTCAAATGGTTCGTCAGCCCGCCCGCGAACTTTCTCATACTTCGGCATTTCCATATCGGCTCTGAGATCCTGGCGTTTATCGAACGCAACACACCCGGGGTAAAAATACGGCTTAATCCGCTCAAACCCCAGACCCTCGAAGCACTCAAGGATGACGTCTTTCTCAAGCATGATCTCAATCTTTTCAATTTCGTGATTGAGTATAATCAGCAATTGCGCGAGGTCGGCGGTAGTGTAGCGCCGGTCGCGCATATCGACTTTGATTGCATTACCACGGGTCAGTTTGAATTTGAAGAGCTGCCGAATCGCTGTCTGAACTTTATCGATGTGCAAACTGCGATCGAACTCTATACTCCGATGTATCAGCTTTTTCTCACTGACAATGACTTCTGGCGGGCGGCCAATTCATTGCAGCTCGACGAAACGGTAGCGCTCTATGTATCCCGGATTCTAGGCAAACCTGAGTACCTTGCGCTCGTCAACAACAAGCATCCGATGGTGCCTTTGACGACTCTCAGCGCGGGCTTCCGCCTGATGCTCCATGGACTAGCGGCAGAGTCGCTGCATGCGATGCTCCGTCAGGCGAAGCACAATTATCAGGCGCAGAAACCTGTTGCCCTCCCTTGATGGCGCCCGGTACGACGCCCTTGCCTCTTTGCAGGGACTACAAGGACAGCAGGAGTTGCAGAGACAGCAGGGATTGCAGCGCTGCAGGGGCACGACGCAAGCTGTCCGTCCTCGCTTTGCCTGCAGTTTCTGCTGTCCTTGCTGTCCTTGCTATCCCCTCTGCTCAGGATTCATGTCGCAGGGTGATCAACGGATCGACTTTCGTCGCGCGCCTCGCGGGGATGAGACAGGCGATTCCTGACACAATCGCGAACATTCCAAACACCACCAAAAATGTCATCGGGTCGAGGCCCGTTACACCGTAGAGCAGCTGACCCAGCAGACCACTGACTCCAATAGCGCCGGCCACGCCGAGCGCC
>JBDTUW010000860.1:0-2488 GCA_040007555.1 Acidobacteriota bacterium
AAACGTGGAACCAATCACCACCGAAAGCATCTGATCTCGGACCTCAGGTGTGAACCAGGCGGTCAGACCGTCAAGCACACCGAGGATCCCTCCCAGAATCAATCCAAGCACAGGTTTCGACATGGAATCTCCTTGTGAGTCTAATTACCGCGACACTCTCTTATTACACGGACGCCTGCGTTCTCTTTAGCCCACACCCAAAATCATTCGGCAATCAACCGCCGAACACTTACGAGGCTATCCGTGAGAGGGAGCTACCGCTTTGCAGCGAGAATCAGAATGACTCGCATCAGAATGTAAGCGAGGACGAGAAGCACAATGAACCTGTGGCGATCGACCCAGCGAATGGCAGTCTCCAGAGCATTCTCCTGATACGCCTCGATTGGCTCGTCATCAAGATAACGCTCAATCTCCCCGCCGAGCGACTGCGCATTTGAGTATCGTTCCCCGGGCTCCCACGCCAGGGCCTTCAAGCAAATTGCCTGCAGTCTCTTCGGGATCCGTCGATTGGGGGGAATGTTCAAGGCCACGGACCTTCCTCCTCCCTCAATCGCCGGGAGCACCTCATTGGCGAGAAGGTAATAGAGAATCGAACCGAGAGCGTAGACATCAGTCCGTTGGTCAACACACCCAACATCTCCCGCGGCTTGTTCCGGAGACATGTAGGAAGGTGTGCCGAGGATCGTGCCATGAGCGGTGACGCCACGCTGGGGTGTCCCGGACCCTGGAGCTGTTGGTTCCTCATCGCCAAGCACTTTCGCGATGCCCCAGTCCATTACCAGAACCTCGCCAAAAGGACCTACCATAATGTTCTCTGGCTTAAGATCGCGGTGTACGACACTGTGGGCGTGAGCAAAGGCAACGGCTTCACAGGCTGTTCGAAATAATCGCAATCGCTCGTTGAGGCTCAGAGAATCCTGTACGTGCTCATCCAATCGCTTGCCGCGAACATACTTCATGACATAGAAGATTCGGCCGTCGGGAAGGGAACCGACGTCATGAACAGGAATGATGCCCGGGTGCTCGAGGCGCGCAATAATCTCCGCTTCCCGTCTCATGCGCTGGCACATTTCCGGGCTCAACTCAACGGTATTCAGGACTTTGATCGCGACCTCTCGCGTCAGTTGAGTATCCTCAGCCAGATATACCGTTCCCATTCCACCTCGAGCGATCTCGCGAATGACACGATAGTGGCTACTGCTGAAGTCCGGCCGGTCGACGACCTCGATCAGGTGCTTGAGCTGTTTGTCGGAGAGTTGCTTCACTCGATTTCTATTCCAAGCAGATGCCGGGCCTCATCCCTGAACTCTGCGTCACTCGCCGTCAATGCGCGCAAATGATCGAGAACAATCCGGCGGAAGTCCCGGCGGATCGAAGCGAGATAGTTGGTGACGGATGTCGCAGTCAGCCCGAACTCAGATGCAAGGCCTTGATAAGTCACTGCGGGATCTTCGTCGCCCGATAGGTCATATCGCTCGAAGAGAGAGAAGTGTATTAACCTGCCGCGCTCCGTCGATTCCGTTCGGAGGGTTTCAATCGCCAGGCCAAGAAGACTCCGAATCCACTCCCGATAAAGGTACTCATCCATCGAGAGGCCAATGGGCAGCTGGTAGCCGGCAAGTTCTTCCTCGGCCACATCAAAATCCAGAGAGAGCAGAGCGACTCCACCCGAGCGCTTGAGACGATGCTCGTACTTGCGCTGGTTGGCGACGTAGCGCTCAACGCACGTTCGAAGGAAGGTATGAAAGCGCGCGAGTTCCGGATCATATCGTTCGAAGTACTTCTTTTCGAACGCTGTGGCAAAGAACCCCTGGGTCAAGTCCTCGGCCGCTTCACGAGACAATTGCCATTTCAAGCGAATGAGCTTGTAGGTCGGCTTCCAATAGCAGGCCAGCACCGTGTCGTATGCAGAAGCGCGTGTTGATTGATCATCACTCTTGAGGGCAAAGATCGCCGACTGCCTTGTCACTGGAAACCGATCGCTCGAGGCCCCAGATCTGGAGTGTCTGTCTTTTGTCATCGAATCGTTTCTCGAAAGCCGAGGGATTGGGCAGCGCGCGCGCATTATAAGTAAGAGCAATTTTCCATCAAAGCAAAAAGCGGCGCTCTCCATCCATCTTCTGTATCCGATCGGATAGCACTGAAGCTGATCGGATAGGCCGAGGCGCGCTTGTGGGTACTTCAGGGCTCGAGTCCACAACTCCTTGAAACGTCGTTAATGCGTTCATATTGCGACCGATAGGCATTTGGTGTCGGCGCTCGCCTAACCGCAGATGTCTTTGGCATACCGATTGTCTATGAAAGGGCAAGTGCGAAGCGAGCAAAAGGGGAATGCAAGAGGCGTGCACCGTGACTGAAGATCGCTACTTCCAATTCCCCAAACTCTAGTCGCAAATCAGGGGGCGTTCACCCTCTCCTCACCTGCCCTCAGCCACGGCAGCCCAAAGACAGAAGTTTTTGGGCTGCCGACGTGTCAGGGAGGCTCTTC
>JBDTUW010000861.1:0-2481 GCA_040007555.1 Acidobacteriota bacterium
CAATCTCATGACCATCCAGCGCCAGCTCAAGGCGACTGGAACGTTTTCTTATCAGACCGGTGTCGTAGGCCGAGGTGAGTACTACGAAAAATACATTGGCCCTGCAGTTGCCACCGTCCTGAAGGCAATGCGCGGACGACGTATCAAGGACTACCCGGCGCTTCGCGCGGCGCTCGAAGCATCTCAGTAGAGGACGATCCTTCTCGAAATCATGACGCAACAAACATACATATCGGAGATCGGCGGGCATTTGGGTGAAGAGATCGTCCTCAAAGGATGGCTCTACAACAAGCGCTCGAGCGGCAAGCTTGGTTTTCTGGAGATTCGCGACGGGTCGGGGATCGTTCAGGGGGTGGTCTCAAAGAAGGACGTCAGCGAACAGGTTTGGGAAGTTTGTGAGAGCCTGACGCAGGAATCGTCAATCGTCGTCACCGGCGTACCGCGGGAACATCCGAAACGGCCGGGAGTTTACGAGCTCGACGTCAGGAATCTCGAGCTGGTGCAGCTTGCGGCGGAGTACCCTATCACACCGAAAGAGCACGGCGTCGAGTTCCTCATGGATCACCGGCACCTGTGGCTCCGTTCGCGCCGGCAGCATGCGATCCTGAAGGTGCGTCACGAGATTATCCGCGCAGTCAGGGATTTCTTCGACGATCGAGGCTTTACGCTTTGCGACACGCCTATCTTTACGCCCGCCGCGTGTGAGGGCACCTCGACGCTTTTTGAAACCGACTACTTCGATGAAAAGGCGTATCTGACGCAGTCAGGTCAGCTTTACAACGAAGCAACGGCAGCAGCGTTTGGCAAGGTGTATTGTTTTGGACCCACTTTCCGCGCCGAGAAGTCGAAGACGCGAAGGCATCTGACAGAGTTCTGGATGGTCGAGCCTGAGGTGGCGTTTGCCAGGCTGGATGACATCATGCTTCTGGCGGAGAATTTCATCAGTCACATCGTTGGCCGGGTTCTGGAAAATCGGGGTGAAGAACTCAAGCATCTGGAGCGGGACACGACGGTGCTCGAGAAGATATCACCACCATTTCCGCGCCTTCAATATGACGATGCAGTGACTTTATTGCAGGAAGGGCATGCGCAGGGAAAGCTCGAGAACAGATTTGAGTGGGGTGGAGATTTCGGTGCTCCGGACGAGACGTTTCTTTCAAGCCATTTTGATAAGCCGGTCATGGTTCACCGGTATCCTTCGGCGGTCAAGGCATTCTACATGGAGCCAGACCCGTCGAGAGCTGAGTTGGCGTTGTGCGTCGATGTTCTCGCGCCAGAAGGCTATGGCGAGGTGATTGGTGGAGGAGAGCGCGCGTCCTCACTGGACTTGCTCCTCAAGAGGATTCACGAACATGGTCTGCCCGAGGAGGCCTTCGAATGGTATCTCGACTTGCGAAAGTATGGAAGCGTCCCACATGCGGGTTTCGGAATGGGAATTGAACGCGCGGTCTCGTGGATCTGCGGTCTCGAGCATGTGCGCGAGACGATTCCTTTTCCACGCATGCTTAATCGCCTGACGCCGTGACTTGTCTCCCGTGGGATGGAGCGAACGATGGATGGAATCGATGAGCCGCGAGTAAATGAGGTTGAAGCGCGGGAAGTGACCACGCGGATAGTGCAACTGCCTTCCAAGCACCTCCCGGCCAATGTCTGGCGGAGTGGTGCGGAAATGCAGGGAGCGCGCCTCTTTCGTCGCCGCGCCGGGCTTGATTATGAAGCGATGGTCGAAAGTCTCGTGGAGACTGCCGAGCCGCGCGCTGGGATGCGTGCTCTCGACGTCGAAACCGGCACCGGGTTCATCGCGCGGCAACTGTCCATCCGTGTCGGTGCAACCGGCCATGTGGTCGGTGTCGACCAGTCAGAAGAGATGGTGGAGCAAGCGCGGCTCGGCGCTCACTCTGCGGGTCTGACAATGCGCGCCGATTGGCAATGGGCTTCGGTAGACCGGCTCCCGTTTAGTGATGACGAGTTCGATATCGTGACCTGTGGCGCGGTCTTTCATCGCCTTCCCACGAATGAGTTTCTTGGAGAGGCACATCGAGTGCTCAAACCGGGTGGTCGTCTGGTAATCGCCGATGAGTTGAAATCACCCGCTGGCGTCCTGGCGCTTTGGCTCGCTGCGCTAAGGAGTTATGACCGCTTCATTCGCCGCGAACCAGTCAATCCCAATGAGCGATTCTTTCTCGCGGAAGAGATCGTCGACATGCTCACGGTCGCGGGTTTCTCGCAAATGGTCGTCAAGGGGCTGCAGGCGCGCAATCGCCGTGGAAGAGCTTTTTCTCTGATCAAGGCGGTGAAGTAGTGACCGCGAAGAAAGTAACGATCATTGGGGTGCTGATGGACCTGGGCGCCGATCGCCGCGGCGTCGATATGGGTCCCTCAGCCGTTCGTGTTGCCAACCTCAACGAGCGCCTCGTCCAGTTAGGCTATCAGGTAACCGACGCCGGCAACATCCCTGTCCGCAACCCGGAGATGCTTGCC
>JBDTUW010000862.1:0-2466 GCA_040007555.1 Acidobacteriota bacterium
GCTAACCTTCGGCTTGTCGTTTCGATTGCCAAGAAGTACACCAATCGCGGGCTGCAGTTCCTCGACCTGATCCAGGAAGGCAATATCGGCCTCATGAAGGCCGTCGACAAGTTCGAGTATCGCCGCGGGTACAAGTTCTCAACTTATGCCACGTGGTGGATTCGACAGGCGATTACCCGCGCGATCGCCGATCAGGCACGCACGATCCGAATCCCGGTTCATATGATCGAAACGATCAATAAGCTGATCCGGACCTCGCGCGCCCTGGTGCAGGAATTGGGTCGCGAACCGACTTCAGAGGAAATCGCCAAGAAGATGGATATTCCAGCTTCGAAGGTGCGAAAAGTACTCAAGATCGCTCAGGAGCCGATCTCACTGGAAACGCCGATCGGTGAAGAAGAAGACTCTCATCTGGGCGATTTTATTGAAGATAAGACCATCCAGAATCCATCGGAAGCGGTCATTAACATCAACCTCCGTGAGATCACGGAAGAAGTGCTCAAGACTCTTACACCTCGTGAAGAGAAGGTCATCAAGATGCGATTTGGGCTGGGCCCAAATGGCAGCGAACATACCCTCGAGGAGGTCGGCCAGCACTTCGCCGTCACCCGCGAGCGTATCCGCCAGATCGAGGCCAAGGCATTGCGCAAACTGCGACACCCTTCGCGGTCACGGAAGCTCAAGGCGTTTCTCGAAAGTGGCAGACCCTAGCTGGCTTCCCTCCCTAACTGGCTTCCCTAGGGACACGATTCGATTTCGTGTCCTTAGGGAATGCCGCGACCACCAGTCCAACCAGACCGAGCAGCAGTAGCAGCACCTCGGAATCCCCGAAGTTATAGTTAACAAGAGCGCTGGCTGAAAAACCGGCGAGCGCACCAAGCGTGCCAAGGGCAAGGCCTGCCCGCGTTCGCGCGCCGATGTCACTCTCCTGACGCGATTCGAGAGCCCTCCGCCAAATCCATCGAAACATCCCGACAAAGAGCCACACGAGACAGGCCAATGCCGGCAGCCCGCGGTCAAGCGCGATCTGGATCGGCGTCGAGTGCGTATGAGTCACGTAATCACCCGGGAATCCCCATTCCCGCCAGTGAGCCTTGTGCGCGTCCATCCCTACGCCAAGCAGTGGATGCACCGGAATCAGGCGCAGACCAGCCTTCATATATCCGAGACGTCTGGATGAGCTGTCATCCAGCAACCGTGCGACGTCCATGTCTCTGGAAGAGCTCACGACCGCAATTGCGACCCCACCCAGCACCAGCGCGACGATGAGCGTACCGACGAATGCGCGGCGCCGACCGCTCAACACCGCAGTCACGACAATCGCCATCAGAAAGGAAACAGTCACCCCGCGTGAGGCTGTCAGTAAGAGTGCGAGCGAAAACACGATGAAGATCGTCACCCAAACGACCCGCCGCCTGCGCGAAGCGGCGAGCAGGACGCCAAACGAGAGCAATGCCATAATCTGCATCTGCTCGGCGAAAGTCAGGAAGTGTCGCGAGAAGCCAGAGGCGCGAAAACGGCTGCTGCTTCCGCCCGTCGTAATGCCTAGCGGATTCGGTTGAAGCCTCATTGCCTCGGTCACCTCCAAGGTAACTGGCAGCGGGTCGCCCTCGTGAATGGCCTCGATCTCAACCTTTTCTCCTGTTGGACGGCTGCGGACTATTCGCCCAATCTGATCGAGAGAAGAGACTCGCGTACGCGCGATCATCCAGATGACATCTCCCGACCTGAAGTCAGTTTGTAGAAGCGGGCTGTTCGCTGCCACTGACTCAACGACGAGTCCTCGGCCGAATGCCTTCTCGTAAATACTGAAGGTGGCGCCGGCAAGACTGGAGACAACGAGGAGTGCAAGAACCCATCGGACGCCTCGAAAGCTCAGATTGGAGCCCACCAGGTAAATGACTCCCAGAAGCAGGAGGGTGAGTAGTTTCCGCGTGCTGAGCTCGGGAGCCTCCGAGAAGATGGCTGAGAGAACCGTCAAGCCTGCAAAGAGCAGCAATGGCAGATCAAAAGCGGTGCGCGCGAAATGGGGGCGTCGCGATGCGACGTCACGCACGATCCATGCGAGCAAACAAATGTTCAGGCTAACGTGAGCTGCAGCAATTGAATGAGGAACAGAAAGGGCAAAGAGGGAGAGTCCGATGAGGAGAAGCCGGTTCGACCATCGAGACAGACTGGAACTGCCGGCGAAGCTTCCAAGGCTGTCGAGAGGGCCCGTAACGGCGATCATTGATTTCGGCGATGAATTTGAATCGTACCCTCTTTGGTCAGCAGATGAATGGTCGCGCGACCCTGCCCCTGTGAAGCTTCTACGAACTGATCGGTCTGTTTGGAGAACTTCCATTGGAAGTCACCCAGGCCGATGCCGCCGCGAAACGAAGTCGCGGAGAGCTTGATGTCGGGTTCGGACGGAAGAACCACCGCGACACTGCCTGAGAGGGACTTGAGCGTATAGCTGCCGCTCGG
>JBDTUW010000863.1:0-2463 GCA_040007555.1 Acidobacteriota bacterium
CGCTGGGGAGATAAGACGCGATGCGATCATGACGTGGGGCGCTCCCTCGTGACTCGTTTTTGCTGACGTGACCTGCAGCACATCCTGGCCCGGTCACTTTTTCAGCCAGGCAGCGGAGATGACAGTATCGACCACCACTGGAACGCGCGGAAGAAACTCCTTGCCTGCCTGCACCATCGCCTCCGAAACCAGCCCTGCGGTCGATTCGGCGATCTCAACAGCGCACTCGACAACGATCTCATCGTGAATGCTGTTGACAACCCGCGCATCGAGGTCCCGCAGGGCCTCATCGACGAGCGTCATTGCCCGCTTGAAGATGTCCGACCCCGTGCCCTGGATTGGGGCATTCTTGCCAACCCTGCGAAGCTGCCCCGCCTGCTGACGGTCAAACGGATCAAGTTGAAAAATCCACAGGCGTCCGGATGCTGTCCGGCTGCGCCCCTCGCTGACTGCCCGCTCCGCAGCATCGCGTAGCCATCGATCGACAGCAGGATACGCTCGGAAATAACGCTGGATCAGTAGCTCGGCCTCACCGACGGTTGATTCAATACGATTGGCGAGACCCTCCGC
This sequence comes from Acidobacteriota bacterium, assembly GCA_040007555.1. GTDB lineage: Bacteria > Acidobacteriota > Blastocatellia > RBC074 > RBC074 > JANNRD01. Next base: position 571 of record JBDTUW010000863.1, read on the forward strand.
GCCCATCCCGTAGACAATCCCGTAATTCAGACCCTTTGCCTTCTCGCGCTGCTGTGAAGTGACGTCCGCAAGAGGCACGGAGAGCATCTCTGACGCCGTCGCGCGATGAAGATCGGCACCCGACTTGAAGGCGGCGATCAGTGCCGGGTCGCGGGAAAAATCGGCCAGGATGCGCATCTCGATCTGCGAAAAATCGGCGATGATCAGACGCCGGCCCTCAGGGGCCCGGAAACACGAACGGTACTCTGGTGCATGTGGCATCTGTTGCAGACTCGGGGAAGAACAGCTCATCCGACCGGTCGGTGTGCCTATCTGACGGAAATCCGCATGTATTCTGCCGGTGCTTGCATTAATGAACTCAAGGATTCCTTCGCCGTAGGATGAAAGGCTCTTACTCAGGCCGCGATACTCGAGCAGGCGTCTGACTACTTCATGTTCGCGCGCCAGCCCGTGCAGTCGCCATTCGCTCGTTCCCTCAACCTCAATCCCGATTCGGGCAAGTGCGTCGCGAACCTGTTGTGGACTGTCGAGATTGATCTGAGGCGGTCCCTCGAAGAGAGTCATCTGCGACGCACCGCGGCCGAGTTCCTCCTGAAGCAAATCAGCGCATCTGCGATGAGACGCCTTGACCCGCTCGACCTGCGCACGCCAGAGATCGGTTTGAAGATAAACCCCCGCAAGCTCCATCCGCGCGATCGGAAGAATACAATCAAACTCGAGGCGCGCGGTGACTCGCAAGTCCATCTCATCAAGACGCGCGTCGAGGTTCTCACGCAGAGGTATCAGAGTCGCTGCATCGCTTGCCGCATACTCGAGTTGATAGGTTGCAAGCTCCCCGGACCAATCGCTCAATTGAGCGGTCTTGTCCATCTGCACCCCAAGATAGCGTTGCGCTACCGCTTCCAGACTGTGTCGATCGACTTCGCTCCCCGCGCTCACCAGCTGACTGGCTAGATACGTATCAAAGATACCCGCGACGCGCACGCCATAGTGCCTGAGAATGAACTTGGCATCGAACTTGGCATTGTGCGCGACCTTGATGGGCGCCTCTGCAGCCAGCAGCTCGAGTATTGGCTCAAGCGCACCAGCGGGAAGCTGGAATAAGTCGATGAGATAGGCGGTCTCGGAAGTTGCCAGTTGGAGCAGTCGCGGACGCGTTGTGTGGGGATCGAGACCTGTGGTCTCCATGTCGAAACCGAGGACCGTCTGAGCGCGAAGGTCGGCAACTGCAAGCTCAAGAGCTTCAGGTCGCGTGATGAGTTGAAAGGACCGTGAGCTCATTCCTGATCGAATTAGTCGCGACTTCGCATTCCGCCGATCGGGCCTCTCGCGGCACCGTTGCGGAATAGAAAGACCAGCACCAGGCCGGCCACGAAACCTCCGACATGCGCCATATACGCGATGCCACCAGTCTGTGCCGTCTCGGCAATCGACCCAAAGCCCTGAAAGAACTGCAGCACAGCCCAGAATCCGATAACCACAATTGCCGGTAGCTCAGTCACCTGACTGAAGAATCCCAATGGTACGAGAACACGGACACGTTGGTGCGGGTAGAGGACAAGGTAGGCACCAAGCACTCCGGCGATCGCGCCGGAAGCGCCGAGGCTGGGAATCCTTGAGTCGGGCCCGAAAAAAATGTGCGTCGCGCTCGCAATCAGACCGCAGAGCAAATAGAAGATCACGAACTTGACGTGTCCCATGCGGTCCTCGACATTATCGCCAAAAATAAACAAGTACAGCATATTCCCAGCAATATGCATGAATCCGCCGTGCATGAACATGGCCGTCAGAAGCGTGAGATAGATCGGTGTCGGACCAGGGGTCTGAGGAGCCTGCACCATCTGACCGCGTGAGTAGACGGCGGGCGCAATGAGGTCGACGCCGCGTGTGATC
>JBDTUW010000864.1:0-2463 GCA_040007555.1 Acidobacteriota bacterium
GTCAACTCCGCGCGGCGGATCGTCGTGCAGGACGCCTTTGCCGGTGGCGGCGCTCAAGCGGATTACCTGCGCACAGAGGCACATTGGACGCTCAATCAGGTGCTCACATATTCACAGGGCAGGCACACTCTGAGGGCTGGCGTACAGGTGCCTGATTTCAGCCGTCGGGGTATCAATGATCGGACCAACAGCGCGGGGACGTTCTACTTCGCTTCTCTGCAGGACTATTTGCAGCAACGGCCCTTCTCATTTGTTCAGCAGCAGGGGCTGACGAAAGTCACGTTTTGGGAGATTGTTCTCGGTGGATTTGTGCAGGATGAGCTGCGCCTGAAGCCCAATCTGACGATCGCGCTTGGATTGCGTTACGACCGGCAGAATCGCCTCAACGGCGACAGCAATAACTTTGCACCTCGCCTCTCGGTTGCGTGGGCACCAGGCATGAGCGGGAAAACAGTTATTCGTACAGGGTTTGGAGCCTTTTACGATAAGACAGGAGCTGTGCCACTCGCTGAGGTGCTGCGTTTTGACGGGCAGCGGTTACGCAAACTGGTCCTCATTAATCCGTCATTTCCGGATCCGCTCGGTGACGGCCAGTCGATTGCAACGCAGCCCACAAGTGTCGTTCGTTTGGCTTCGAATGCGGTGAGCCCTTCGACCTGGCAAGCCAGTGTGGGAATTGAGCGACAACTGCAAAAGGCGCTAACGATCACTTTGAATTACAACTACACGCGCGGCGTTAATGCTTTTCGATCGCGTGATGTGAATGCGCCCCTGGCACCGCTCTTTGCGGAGCGACCAGATCCGCACTTCTCACTCATCCGGCAAATCGAATCCACTGGACGCTCAGCTGGCCATTCGTTGGAGATAGGTCTGCGCGGCAATATGACCCGCTATTTCAACGGGATGGTTCAATACGTCTGGGGACGCGTCTGGAATGACACAGCCGGCATTGCAGCCTTCCCTGCTAATAGCAATGACCTGAGAGGGGAATGGGGCCGCGCCGATTTCGACATGAAACACCGGCTCAACCTGTTGGGCACATTCAAGGTGAGAAAGTACTTCAAGCTCGGCACGGCGCTGACACTGAATACCGGTGCGCCCTACACACTGACCACCGGACGTGATGACAATCGAGACAGCCTCGCCCTCGATCGGCCAGCGGGCGTGGGCCGAAACACATTGCAAGGACCCGGATTTGCGCAACTCGATCTGCGCTGGTCTCGTGAGTTTGGTCTGAGCAAACAGAAGAAAGATGGCGGCCCCACCCTGACAATTGGAGTCAACGCCCTGAATGTGACCAATCGCGTCAACTTCTCCGGTTATGTTGGAAATCTCAGCTCACCCTTTTTCGGGCAAGCCGTGGCGGCACGGCCTTCACGCAGAGTCCAGTTCACCTTTCAACTAGCCTTTTAGCGGGAGACTTGACCTCATGGGTTCCTACAGCGCGTTTAGGTTCTGTTTATCCTCCTTCAGGTAGAATGCCAAACGGTCGGATAATCATTTCCTTGAGGAGGCCCGAGATTGATACGTCGCATGTTTCTCGCTCTGCTGCTGACGACGGTAGCAAGCGGCGCGCTGAATACCATCGGTGCTAGTGCGCAGAATAGCCCAACAATTGCTCAGAGCTTTAGTTTTGTCGCGTTTGGCGATGCGGGCACCGGTGAGAGCAATCAACTCGCGATCGCCACGGCGATGGCCGTTTACCACGATAAACATCCTTTTGATACTGCGCTGATGCTCGGCGACAACATTTATCCAGACGGCAACCCGGCTTTGCTCAAAAACAAGTTCGAGCGCCCCTACGCCGAATTATTGAAGCGTGGCGTACGGTTCTATGCGGTGCTGGGCAACCACGACGCTCGCCGTGGGCGGCAGGCTGAGATTGAATATCCGAACTTCAACATGAGCGGGAAGGCCTATTACTCGATTGTGAAGGGAGAGGGGTTGATCGAATTCTTTGCCCTGGATTCCGTCAGTATGACCCGACCGCAGTTGAGCTGGCTGGAAGGCGCTTTAAGTGCTTCAAAAGCACAGTGGAAGATCGTCTTCTTTCATCACCCGATTTACTCCTCAGGCATCACGCACGGCTCCGATATGAAGTTGCGAGCGTTACTCGAACCGATCTTCGTCAAATACGGCGTTGCGACAGTCTTGGCAGGGCACGACCACACTTACGAACGAACAAAGCCGCAGCAGGGTGTGCAGTATTTTGTCTCGGGCACCGGAGGCCAATTGCGGAAGGGCGACTTGGATCGTCGCTCACCGATCTTTGCTGCCGGGAACGACCAGGTCAACAGTTATATGTATTTCGAAGCCACGCCGGAGAAGCTGTCTTTCTGGGCGTTGGACGCGAGCGGTCACACGCTCGACAACGGAGCGATAGCTCTCTCCCGAGCCGTCACCCAGGGGAAATGACCGACCGACCAAACGACCCAATCGAAAGTGATAGTAAAACAAAAGGAG
>JBDTUW010000865.1:0-2461 GCA_040007555.1 Acidobacteriota bacterium
GCCGCTAGTTCTCCGCCTTCTTCTCATCCTTAGTCTCCTTCCTCGGCAATTCCGGCGCGGTGAAATCCGGTAGTGAATCGCCCCAGATGAAATGATTGAACCATGAAAGGTTGTGTTGCATGACCGCGCGCATTGATTTTGGTTTCGTGATGCCGTGGCCGTAGCCCTTGTAGACGACCATCTCCACTTTCACGCCGCGATCTTCCAGACCCTGCCTCAGTTCGTATGCGTTGGCGATCGGCACACGGCGGTCAAGCTCTCCGTGCTGAATCAGCGTCGGTGTCTTCGCATTCTTGATATAGGACATCGGCGAAGTCTTCTGGTAAATCGCAGGGTCGTCCGCCGGATCGTCGCCAAGGTAGTTAATCGTGAATGGCGTGATGTCAGTGTTGTAGTAGTAGGTCGCCCAGTTCGAGATACCCGCGCCGACTGAGATCGCCGCAAAGCGATCACTTGACGTGGTTAGAAATGCCGAGATGTAACCGCCCTGACTCCAACCCATACACCCGACCTTGCTTCGGTCAACCCAACCTCTCGCAATCAAATAATCGACTCCCGACAGAACATCCCAGGCGTCGCCGACGCCGAGATTCCGTATGTTGAGCTTGCGAAACTTCTCGCCATAGCCTGCGCTGCCGCGGTAATTGACCTTCAGAATCAGCGCGCCCCGTGCAGCCCAGATGTCCGCGGGGTAATACCGCGTATCGGCCGTCAAAAGCAGCGGTCGATCAACTCCAGTCGGTCCGCCATGAATGATGCAGAGCAGCGGATACTTCCTCGTCGCGTCAAAGTCTGCCGGCTTGATGAGGACGCCCTCGATAAGTGTTCCGTCCTGGCTCTTCCATGAAATCACTTCACGCGTGCCCAGAGTGAATGCCCGCGCTTGCTCGGAAAAATCCGTTAGTTTACGCGGCGCGAAGTTTCCTACTTGAGAAACAAATACTTCGTTCAGGCTCCTCGGCGAGCCGGCCGTGAAGGACATTCGATCTCCTGACCGAGTCAACGAAAACGATCCGGCCATAAGATTGTCAGGACTCGAGAGCCGGTTGATCTGTCCACTCGCCGGGTCAACGCGAAACAGGTGTGACGTGGTCTTTTGCAGTGCGTTGAAATAGATGCCGTCAGCTTTCCACTCAATCAGCCCAGGGTTCTCGTCAAAACTATCGGTAATGGATCGCGGCGTGCCACCCTCGGCCGAGACGAGAGCGAGACGCGAGTTGCTGGCAAAGTAGACTGTGTTTCCCATAGCGGAAGTAAAGACAACCTGCTTTCCGTCCGGCGAGAAGCGCGGGTTGTTGTCCGGACCGGGCTGCGCGACAATTTTCTTCACCGAGTCGTCGCTGACCTTGAGCAGGTAGATATCTGAAGTCACGCCCTGAATAAGATCGGGATTCAAGGTGGCACTGAAGACAATGGTCGTACTATCGGGCGCCCACGCAAATGAATCGACGCTGAACTCTTTCCTCTTCGTTCGTTGTTTCCCAACAAGCGGCGCCTTCATTGCCTCGGCTACATCAATCGTCCAGAGTTGCACGTAAGTGTATCCATTGCGCACGACGTCGTAGTCGCCGAGATATTCCTTCCGATCCTTTAGCGGCTGTGACGTCGGCTCGGTTGCGGTGTAGGCGATCGTCTTGCCATCATCCGACCAGGAGAAATTGCCGATCGCAGTCTCAGACCTGGTTAGTGGTTGCGATTCGCCACCAAGCGGATTGATGACGAAGATCTGGTTTTTGTCATCCTGGCGATTGCTTAGAAAGGCCAGCCATTGCCCATCGGGCGACCAGCGAGGAGTCGTGGAAGATTTGTCGCCGCGGGTTAGTTGAAAGCTTCTCCCCGTATCACTTTCGACCAGCCATATCTGAGTGATGAGCGCGTCCTGTTTGAAATCAGCAAAAGAGACAGTGTAGGCGACCCATTTTCCATCGGGCGAGATCTGCGCGACTCCCACTGCTTTGGTCGTCAACAGATCGTCGATCGACGGAACGCGTGGATTGCTGTCACCGGCGAATCCGGCAGTCGCAAAGGCAATTAAGCTCAGCAGTAGAACGATTCGCGTCATGACGGGTCGTTTCCTTTCGAAACAAGTTTCAAACGAGGCGGCGCAGACTTCAGGAAGGCCTGCCCAATTTGCGAGACTCAGCGTATTCTTCTCACAGTCTCGTACGCAAGCGCAGCGAACCATCTCTCCCGGAATCAGCCCTTCAGCGGGCAGTGGGATACTTGTCAGCACAAAACAGGGATAAACATGGCAAAGATGAATCTGAAAAACTACGAAAAGAGCACGACAGTGAGGCGACTGAGACCGGACGATTTTGAAAGCATCGTTGCGCTCCAGCGGCGATGCTTTCCTGGGATGGAACCATGGACGAAGGAACAGTTTGACAGCCAGCTTGAGATCTTTCCCGAAGGGCAGTTTTGCGTCGAACACCAGGGCCGTCTCGTCGCGTCAGCGAGTAGT
>JBDTUW010000866.1:0-2456 GCA_040007555.1 Acidobacteriota bacterium
ATCGTAGGCAAGGGTGCTACGGCGACGTATCCACGGCTGATGGCGTACCGGTAAAAACCACGCAAGACCGTAAGCTTCCGATGCCAGTAGCGAGTGATTGGCCCGCGACCATCGAGAAAAGCCTTCACTCGATCCGCTTGCACGCTTGAGATGTCCAGTGTCTCTCCGACCCCGCGAGAAAACATCTGGAGGAGCTTAGCGTCATTTTCGAAGCTGACGCCCAGGTTCTTTCGAAACGCCACGTACAGAACAATGACTTGCGCGAGTTTCATACCAGGTCCCCCAGGGTGAAGTTCGCCGCCTCACGCAGGCCCGTGATGTCGACCTTGGCATAGGCGGCCGTGACCTTGGGAGCGCGATGTCCGAGATGGTCCCCAATCTCCTTGAGCGATAAGCCTTCCCCCAATAGGCGAGTAGCGCAGGCGTGGCGAAGGGCGTGCGGGCCATGATGTCTAAGCGGAAGCCCCAGCGGCCGGAGTCGTTTGGCAACAATGGTCCAGGCGGAACTGCCCCTCAAGGGCTGGATGGGCGCCTCCACCGTAAGAAAGACCTCGCGATATTTCGACGAGTTTGGACGTCCGTCTTCCAGGTAACGGAGGATGGCCTCCCCAACCGTTTCGACGAGCGGATAACACTGTATCCGGCGGCCCTTTGTACGCGGCACCGAGATTAAGTTCTTCGCCCAATCCAGACTTTCCAGCTTCAGTGAGCGGACTTCACCGGAGCGCATGCCGTAAACAGCAAACAGCAGCAGCATCGCGCGATCCCTGAGATCCTTCGGGCGACCCCCTTCGGTAGTTGCGATCAACCGTTGCACATCGTCCCAAGACGGACCGGAAGGCAGGCCCTCGTGTTGATACACACGCGGCGATTCGATCACGTCGGCGAGCCCGCGCGGACACCAGCCCTTTCTTTCGGCGTGACGGAAGAACGCGCGGATGCCAGAAGCATAGACCTTGACCGAACTTCGGCCGTACCCGTGATCCCGCCCTTTTCGGGCGATCCCCTCATCGATTTCGACGATTGTGATATCGGACAACGAGAGATGATCGCGGAAAAACCACCGCAGGAAATCCTCGACACACCAACTCCTGCCCTTTATCGTCTCTTCGGACAGACCTCTCTGCTGCCGCATGTAGCTTGCGAAATCCTCAATAAAGACGCTGTAGGCGCTCGTGTCGGAACGCGACATCTGAAGGCGGTCCATATAGAGGAGCCAGCGAATCGCTCGCTGCGGCAGGTTCTCACGACAGCGGCGTCCGTTCTTGTGGCTGAAGTATTTGGGCTCTCGCGTTGCCCATTTGTCGATAGCCGCCCTAACCGTTGCCGGCTCGAGCTTTTGGGAGGATTCTGGTAGACCAAGGAGGTCCTGAATCAAAAGCAAATCCGTGGCCAGCGGGCGAAGAGTCGTCGACGCGTACCCTTCCGCTGCACAGTGTTGTAAGTAATCCAATCGTTCCTGGAAAAGTGGACTCGAGATGTGGCGTTCCCGCGTTTGGTGGCGAGGAAACAGTCGATCAAACATCGTTGACCTCAATAGTGGCGTTGAACTGCACGCCCACTATACCGGTCAATTTATGTGGCGCAGATTCCCATCGGAAGTCGCAAAGCCAGGCTCATTGGGTATCCTGGGCCACATAACTGCAATGACCACATAACCGTTCGGTGCGCGAGCAGTTTCTGGCCTCACTCGATCCCAAGGTCCTGTTATCGCTCGAGCAACTCAACGAGCGCTTGTGGCACTGGCTCGACACCGTCTACCACCGCCATGAGCACAGCTCTCTCCAGACCACGCCGCTGGTGCGTTGGCAGCGCGATATCGAACAGGTCCGCCAGCTTCCGCCGGCCACCGATTTACGGCGTCTGTTCTTTCATCGCGTGGACCGGTTGGTGCGCCGCGATTCCACCTTCCTGCTCAAGAATCGTTTCTTTGAAGCGCCCTCGCAGTTGGCCGGCAAGCGCATCGAAGTGCGCTTCGATCCGCTCGATCTTACGCAACTGGAGATCTACTCGGAAGGCAAGCCGGAAGGCGTGGCGCGTCTGGTCGACGCGGTCGTCAACGGACTGCTGCCGCCCTGGGAAACGGAGGAGAAGTAACCATGTGGGAATCCTTTTTCGGCTTCAAGAAAACGCCGTTTTCCGACAGCCCCGACGCCAAACAACTCTTCGCCTCCCAGGCCTGGAATCAGGTCAAGACGCGACTGGAGTTTCTGGCCCAACATCACGGCGCCGGTCTCATCACCGGCGAAGTGGGCGCGGGCAAGTCCACCGCCGCGCGCGTGTTCACCGCCACGCTCAACACCAACCTCTACAAAATCCTCTATGTGCACTTCTCCTCTGGCTCGGCCCTGGACCTGCTGCGCCAGATCGCGTTGGAACTGGATCTGGAGCCGGCGCACTTCCGCGGCGACCTGGTGCGCCAGATCGCCGCTGCCGTGGTGCGTCTGAATCAGAGC
>JBDTUW010000867.1:0-2455 GCA_040007555.1 Acidobacteriota bacterium
GCGTTTATCGGGACTGGCCTGGGCCGGCACGGACAAGGTGGCAACGCAGAAAGCGGCAGGAACTGTTGGCCACTCGGCGGTCTGATGGCGGCTGGGCCGGGTAGGAATTGACGCCCAGGTGTACGTCAACAGCCTGCGCGAGGAATGAGATCATGGGCCGTGATCAAAGCAGCACATTAGTGTAGAATTTGACAATCATGGCTGACTTTACCAAAACGCTCGAAGTTCCCTTCACCGTGACCGAGTACGGCACGATTCGTATTGCCGACTCGCGCGTCAGCCTGGATTCGGTGTTGCATCATTTCAAGCTTGGCGCGCCGGCCGAGCAGATCGCGCTCGGCTTCCCGACTTTGAAATTGGCGGATATCTATACGGCTATCGCCTTTTACCTCAATCATCGTGACGAGGCCGAAGAATATCTTCGGCAGCAGGAAGAGGAGGCCGACGCTTTGTGGAAACAGATCGAAGCCGATCCCGAGCGACAGACGGCGATGGCCGAACTGCGCGAGCGCATCCAGGCGCGCTGGACCGCGCTGCAGGAACGGAAGACTCCTGCTGCCTGAGAGCAACTCCTCATGACGGGACGTTGAGGCAGCGCCGATAAAATACTGACGCAACGATCCAGAGATCATGCTGCGCTTATTTATTGATCAGGATTTTGATCAGGACATTTTGCGCGGCCTTATGCGGCGTGCTCCTGAGATCGACGCTGTCACAGCGCATCAAGTTGAGTTGAGCAATGCGACGGACCAGGAACTCCTCATCTGCGCGGCAAAAGAGCGGCGTATTGTCCTGACACATGATCGGCGGACGATGCCGCAGCACGTAGCAGATCTCCTGAATGACGGCCAGACAACCGCCGGTGTCATTGTCGTTCCCAGGCAGTTGCGCATCAGACAGGTTATCGACGAACTTGAATTGATCGTCACCTGCAGCGAAGAGGTCGAATGGGTCAATGCGGTTTGGTATCTCCCGCTCTGAACTTATATGCGATGTGGGTTGAGAAGACTGAACAATTATGCGCCGAATACCCTCTAAAACCAAGTTTTGACCCAAGCCATAAGCACGAAGAATCAACAAGAAAGCAATCCCCGAGTCAATCTGTTAACCGGGGGGCTGTAGGTTCGAGTCCTGCCTGAGGAGCCATGCTTTTCATTCAGTTAGAGAACCTCTTAGTACTGAACAATCCTTCCGGATTACCTGACGTCGACCTGAGACGAATCCTATGTGAAGGGGGAGCTTGACCATTCTCGCTTGTATGATAGGGCGATTCCTATCAGAACCGCCAGGCTGAGCACTCAGCCGGATTCCCGGTGTTCAACAGTCCGCTAGTTGCGTCATGCCTCCGATACCGCTCGCACAATTCTTACATAGGCAGATTGACGTCACCGCAGGGCGAGCCGCAATTGATCGTCTTTCGCCTTGAAGGTAGAATCCAAGTTGTCGGGATTGGACAGGCAATCGGACTCGGACTTTGGGTGGCCCTTTTCTTCGGGATATGGCTGCACCTGAATTGAAGGGTGAGGTGGATGGTATGAGTTTCACGATTGAAGTCGAGCAAGAAGAGGACGGGCGCTGGCTAGCTGAGGTAATTGATCTCCCCGGGGCCTTGGTTTATGGCCGGACCCGAGATGAAGCTGTCGCTCGCGTCCAGGCGCTGGCGTTGCGCGTTGTCGCGGAACAATTGGAGCACGGGGAAACTGCACCTCAGCAGGTGAGCGTGTCGTTCATCGGGGCATGAGCCAATGGCCAACCAGCAAAGCGAAAAGAGTGCTGGCCGCCCTGTTGCGCATCGGTTGGAGCATCAAGCGCCAGTCTGGATCGCACCGCACTCTCTCACGGGCTGGCTAGCCAGATACGGTCTTTGCTTTTCACGATAGCGAAGAAATTGGCCCACGAATGCTGTCTCGCATTTCAAGGTCGACTGGCCTGAAACCCGAAGACATTTAGAACGCGGCGAAGCCCGCCCAAGACTCGACTGCAATGGAGCCTCCCCGAAGTCACCGTGGAGGGCGCTTCTTTCAGACACTGAACAATTACCGAACAATTTTACGCCGAATACCCTGTTGTGCGGTGTATCCAACCCAACCAACAAGCGCGAAGAATCAACAAGATCGCAAACCTGCATTAGTCTGTTAACCGGGGGGTTGTAGGTTCGAGTCCTGCCTGAGGAGCCATTCTTTTCAATGAATTAGCGAGTTCACCTCACCTCGCACTGACTCTTGCGACCAATTCTTCGCCGATCCAGTCCGCTGCCACCAAATGGCTCTCAAACGCAGGCAGTTCGGGAGTTCAAACTCCAGGCCCCACGCGAAGTCGAGACCGGAGAATCCGTGGTCCACGCTGCACGCGAATGTCAAATCCATCCCTTGCCGCTTAACAAATGGCAGTCCTTGAAGAATCTCCTCGGACCATAATTTCCCGCTGAGTCAGATGTGCCTTACTTTGGAGCTAC
>JBDTUW010000868.1:0-2455 GCA_040007555.1 Acidobacteriota bacterium
GCCTCCTTAAGGATCAGCGGGAGCTCGGTGCCTCCCAGAATTAATCCCTCTATCCCATCCTCCACCCTCATCCGCTCGGCAATTTGCAGCAGTCCCGCTCGGGTTTCGGGGAGAAAAATGCCATTGATGAGTTCGTTCATGTACCTATCGTGAATATATGCTTGTTCGTCAGCGGCCGGCACCACCAAGGTGATGCCCTCTCCGTTAAACACGTCTTGGTAGAACTGACCCTCCATTGTAAACCGCGTACCGAACAGGCCGACCAGCTTCATTCCTCGTGATTTCGTGGCCACGCATGCGACCTCGACGATGCTGAGTAGGGGAATTGGGGATTGGCGTTGAAGATCATCAAAGACGATGTGTGGCGTATTCGCGGTCAATGCGCCGAAAGCCGCTCCGGCGCGTGCAAGCCGATTGATCTCTCCCAGAAGGTATTCCGTCAGTTCGGGAAATCTTCGAGCCGTAACGCAATCAGTCACTCTCTTGAGATCGATGCTATTGATAAGGATCGAGGGATAACTGCCGTCCTGTCTTTGCCTGCGGTAAGAGGCAATCAGGAGGCGATAGTAATCAATCGTCGACTCGGGCCCGGTGCCACCGATGAGTCCAACTGTGGGCATAATGAAACTCCGTTCGATTCAGCAGTCGTCTGACACGATTTGGAAGAGTATACATCGCCATTTGAAGGAGGGTGTAACGCAGAGGCACGGAGCACAAGAGGCGCAGAGATGAATACTCGCTGCGCCTCTGAATTCGCTGCCCCTCTGCGTTGACTTCAGTCGCGCTCCCAATCCTCCGCGATTCGTCGCACTGTAGATTGCTTTGCCTCTTCAAGGTCTATATCTTGAGATCAGCAGGTCGTACCCGGGGGGTCGAGGTCTCTCACGCTCCTATTAATCAGTCATATTACAAGGAGAACTAGATGATTACACTGAGTGACGCACGGAAGGTGATTGCCGCAGCCGAAAAGAAGGCTGCCGAGATTGAAAAGCCAGATGAACGATGAGCGTGTTCGGCCACTGGTCGCGAGGGAAATCGTTGAGGCCCTTAACCACCGCCTGAGGGTCATGAAACGCAAGCAGGCTTAAGCCATACGGAATCTTGATTGCATAGCGAGTTTCGCCTGTTTCAGGATCAGGAATTCCGCCGATACTCAGGGGCGCGCCTGCCTCGGTCTTGAAATGCCCTTCGAGCGCCGCAAGTTTCACCGGTTGATGGCGTGCGACGTCCCGCGCACTAAGATCCCCGCTCATCGGTTGCAGGATTGATGCCACACCGCCAACCACGAGCGCGATCGCGAGCGCGCGTCGGTGAAACGGGTTAGTGCGATCTCGCAGCAAAAGGAACGCATGAATCCCGGCAACGACAAACCCGGTCGCAGCGTATGCCGCCAGCGTCATATGAATGGTCTGCGAGAGCGCCATCGGATTGAGCATCGCCGCAATCGGATCAATGTTGACTGGCTTGCCGTCGACCAACTCGAAGCCGGCGGGGCTGTTCATCCACGAATTCGCCATGACAACAAAGATGCCCGAGAGCGCACCGCTCAAGGCGACGATACCACCTGCGAGAAGATGCGTGCGTGGCGGGACCCGCTTCCAGCCATATAGATAAATGCCGAGGAAAATCGCTTCGGTAAAAAAGGCGAAACCTTCCAGAGAGAACGGCATTCCGATGATCGCGCCGGCATAGCCCATGAAGCGCGGCCAGAGCAGGCCAAGTTCAAAGGAGAGAACGGTGCCAGACACGGCGCCAACAGCGAAAAGAATCGCCGTTCCCTTCGCCCAACGCCTTGCGAGCTGCAGATAGACCTCGTCGCGGGACCTCAGCCAGCGCCACTCAGCGATCACCATCAAGAGCGGCATCGCGATACCAATGGCGGCAAAGATGATGTGAAAGGCCAGCGAGATCGCCATCTGCGAACGAGCGGCCAAAAGGTCAGTCATCAGGCGGATTTTACGTAAACGACCTATTTGAAAGCTTGGGCACCGGCGTCCGCAACCGAGTGATCCTGTTCGCCGGAACCTCCACTGACGCCGATCGCGCCGACGACTGCCCCATCTCGTTTGAGTGGAATGCCACCAGCGAAGATCATGATCCTGCCATCATTGGACGCGTGAATACCGAAGAACTGACCGCCTGATTGAGAATGCTCCGCGAGATCTTTGGTGGCGATATCAAAGGCGCGTGAGGTAAACGCCTTCTTGATAGAGATATCAATGCTCCCAAGCCAGGCCCCGTCCATGCGCACGTGGGCAACCAGGTTCCCGCCAGCATCTGCGACTGCGATGTTCATGGGCTGACCAATCTCGGCAGCCTTCTTTTCGGCAGCGGCAATCACCTTCCGTGCGTCACTCAGCGTAATCATGAAGTTCTCCTTGAGATAAGACGAATGATAAGAGCGAAGGCTGAACGAGGTCGCCTCGACTCTCGCGTACGACTTGCTTGCCTAAAG
>JBDTUW010000869.1:0-2453 GCA_040007555.1 Acidobacteriota bacterium
TTGCGGAAGCGCTACACCGAATGATCAAGTTTGCCTGGAAGTGGGCATTCGCGTTTTCGTTTGCGATCGTGCTGGCGGCGAGCAGTTTCTTTGAGCTGGTGGAGTCGTGGGTGGCTCGGGTCGTGAGTCCAGCTCGTGGAACCGCTTACCTCGGGACCCAGGGAGACGTCTGGGATGCCCAAAAGGACATGACCGCCGCGCTCATTGGATCTCTCGTTTGTCTAATGTCGATTTGGATCGTGGGAAATGGAAAATATGGCAGGTGCGAAAGGAGAAACGGCTCTAAGTTTCTCGAGGCTCCGAGCCATTAGCTGACCCGCCAGCAATTCGCTCTGATAGGTACACAATTTAGATCGACATCGCTACGAACCGTTCGCCCTGCATACACCCCCGTTTTGGTCATCTTGAGATCCAAGGTTGCTGTGTGGGTCGTTCGAGGGAGGGCGTGATGGGACGGTGGCAAAGTTTTGCAGGACCGGGTACATTGGAAAAAATCTTTTACTTCACGAAAGGACAGTTTCCTGATGGAGACGCGGAAACTTGGGGCCCGCCGAGTTCATTTGAGCTTTTTCCTGTTGGCGTTAACGCTTTCGGTGCAAGCACTCGCCCAGGAGCCCTCGGGAGCGCGCCTAATCCAGGCCCGAAGCGAGCCACAGAATTGGCTGACCTACTTTGGGACCTATAATGCTTGGCGTTACAGCCCGCTCAGCGCCATTAACCGTCAGAATGTCGGGGATTTGGTTCCCGTCTGGGCTTTTCATACGGGAAGGGATGAGGCAGGTCTCAACGCAACGCCGCTGGTGATGGACGGTGTGATGTATCTGGTCGGGCCGTTCAATCGTGTATTTGCTATCGATGCCGCGACTGGAAAACGAATCTGGAGCTACTTTTACGACCTTCCTGAGGTGACGATCCCAAATACGCCCGGGACGCGTGGAATCGCTCTTGGATATGGCAAGGTCTATCTCGGCACACTCGACAACCATCTGGTGGCTCTCGATGCTCGAACCGGCAAGGAACTGTGGGACATAGAGATTGAGGATGTTCGTCAGTGCGGTTGCAATATCACCTCTGCTCCCCTGGTAGTGAAAGACAAGGTGATTGTTGGAGTTACTGGTGGGGAGAACGCACATCGCGGGTATCTCAACGCTTTTGATGCGAGGACCGGCAGGCACATTTGGCGCTTCTATACGATTCCTGGGCCGGGAGAACCTGGTTTCGAAACCTGGGACAAGGATTCCTGGCGATTGGGGGGCGCACCGACCTGGTTGACGGGAAGCTACGACGCGGAACTCAATCGGATTTACTGGGGAGTTGGCAATCCGTCATCCGACTTCTATGGCGAACATCGCAAGGGCGATAACCTTTACACGAACTCCATCATTGCGCTCGACGCGGACACGGGCAAGCTGCAGTGGTACTTCCAGGAGATCGCTCATGACCTTTACGATTTTGATTCCGCGTACGAGTGTGTTCTTCTTGATGTCGTGCGTGGCGGGACGACTCAAAAGCTGCTTATTCATCCAAACAAAGGCGGATACACGTGGGTCCTCGATCGTGTCACAGGCAAATTCGTTAATGCCTGGCCCTTCGCTGATGCGATTAACTGGATGAAAGGCGTTGACGAGGCTGGAAAACCGAAGGATTTGTTGAGTGTCCCGCCGGCGGGGACGACGTTCATTTGTCCAAATGCGGCCGGCGCGAGAAGCTGGAACCATTCGACATACAGCCCGCGGACGGGTTGGTGGTACAACACCGGAGCGGAGTGGTGCGGGACGATCACTCCACAGAAGGAAGTGATCACGGAAGGAGCGCGGATTTTTGGCGGCACAATGGGCTTTCTTCCGCCAAAGGATGGGCCCGCGTTTGGTCATATCGATGCATTCGATCCACTTACGGGTGAGAAACGGTGGACGGTGAAAACGAAATTTGTGAATCTGGCATCGCTGCTTTCGACGGGCGGTGACCTCATCTTTACCGGTGATATTGAAGGAAACGCGTTTGCTCTCGATGCCCGGACTGGCGAGAAAAAGTGGTCCTTCAATACCGGCGGAGGTTTGAGCGGATCTCCGATTACCTATCAGGTTAAAGGCAGGCAATACGTCGCAATTCCTTCAGGGAATGGAGGTTTGATTCGCCGTTTTATTCCGCTTGTGTGGCCGGAGGCGCGCCAGATGATGCCCGAACCGGCTTCAACCCTCATGGTGTTCGCCCTACCGAAACGAAAAGGCCGTTAGCAGCCGTATGCATTGCCCGAAACGACCTCTCCCACAACATCGAACGCGTAACCTCAAACTGCTGGTCGTTTTCCTGCTGCTCGTCTCTGGTTGGTGGATCGGGTTGCAGAAGGCGGTGGCTCAAAGGCAAGCCTCGGGTAGCGGTGATGGGGCGGTTCTTTTCCGGTTGACCTGCGCGAGCAGCTACTGCCACGGCGAACAGGGGAGAGGCGGAGG
>JBDTUW010000870.1:0-2444 GCA_040007555.1 Acidobacteriota bacterium
GAGATTGGTATACAGATGTCCGAAATAGAGGAGAGCGGTATTTCTGGCTCTGAGTTGGCTGGTGCGAACTCAGTGGTTGGGCTGGCCGCGTTCGAGGTGTTCAAGCGACGCGACCGTGACGTCGCTAAAAGGGCCATTGCTGCCCGCATCTCGGGCCCTGGGATCGCGGAGTCCGAGCCAGTTGACCTCGCGCACGTCGTGCAGGAAGGCGAGATCATCGAGCCAATTATGCCGGAGTCTCCTGAGGCGCTCGAAATATATCGCCATTCAACAGCGCATCTACTCGCCGCCGCGGTACTCGACCTGTTTCCCGGAACAAAACTAGGCATTGGGCCCGCCCTTCTGAACGATCCGAAGGGGGGATTCTTCTACGATTTTCACCGTGAAGACGGTAGATTTACGCCCGAGGATCTCGGGAAGATCGAGAAACGGATGCGCGACCTGGTCAAGCGCAACCTCGCATACAAGCGTGTGGAGATGTCCAAGGACGAAGCTGAGCGTAAGTTCGCCGAGCTGGGCGAGCCTCTCAAGTGCGAATTGATCGAAAGTAAAGGCGGCGAAGTGGTGAGCTGCTACACGATCGAGGGCACCCCGTTTGTCGATTTCTGTCTGGGACCGCATCTCCCTTCAACGAGTCGCATCAAGGCTTTTAAGCTGCTTTCGATTGCCGGAGCGCATTGGCTCGGTGACGACAATCGGCCGCAAATGCAGCGCATCTATGGCACATCGTTCTTTTCCCAGGAAGACCTTGACGAGTGGCTCAAGCAGCGCGAGGAGGCCGAGCGGAGGGATCATCGCAAGCTGGGCGCCGAACTTGACCTCTTCAGCATCAGTGAGGTGATCGGCCCGGGTCTGATTCTCTGGCATCCAAACGGGGCGATGATCCGTAAGCTGATCGAGCAGTTCCTCAACGATGAGCTCTATCGGCGAGGATACAGCTTCGTCAATACTCCGCATATTACGCAGTCGGAGCTTTTTCGTATTTCCGGTCACCTCGATCATTACAATTCGGCGTTGTACCCGCCGATGAAGGATGAGGAGACTGAAGGTCTGGAGTATCGGCTCAAGCCGATGAATTGTCCGTTTCATATCCAGATTTACCGGTCGAATCAAAGGTCGTATCGGGACCTGCCGCAGCGATATGCTGAGTATGGAACGGTGTATCGCTACGAGCTTTCCGGCGTGACTCACGGGTTGCTGCGGGTTCGTGGCTTCACGCAGGATGATGCTCATATCTTCTGCACGCCGGATCAGCTTAAGGACGAGGTTGTCGCCTGTCTCGATCTGGTCGACTTTGTGCTCAAGGCATTTGGTTTCGAGTACCGGACGGAGCTTTCGGTTCGGCATCCGACCGATCATTCAAAGTATCTTGGGGCGGATGAAGGCTGGGTGCTGGCGGAAAAGGCCTTGACCGATGCTCTCGAGGAGCGTGGCTTGCCGTACGTGCGGATCGAGGATGAGGCGGCATTTTACGGTCCCAAGATCGATTTCAAGGTGGTCGACGCGATCAAGAGGCTCTGGCAGCTTTCGACGATTCAGGTGGATTTCACTCTGCCGCAGCGCTTCGATCTGGAATACATCGCACCGGAGAACAAGCCGCACCAGCCAATTATGGTTCATCGGGCGATTCTCGGGTCGTTTGAGAGGTTCTTTGGCATTCTGATTGAGCATTTCGCCGGAGCATTTCCCGTATGGCTGGCTCCGGTTCAAGCCATCGTCCTGCCAATTTCTGACAAGTACAACGAGCATGCGATCGCCGTTGAGCGACAGCTCAAGGCGGACGGCTTGAGGATCGCGACGGATTTACGGAGTGAGAAGATCGGCGCGAAGATACGCGACGCCCAGATGAAGAAGATTCCTTTCATGCTGATTGTTGGTGAGCGGGAAGCTGCTTCCCAGACAGTCGCAGTACGCGATCGAGTCAAGGGTGATCTTGGAGCAATTCCGGTTTCGGAGTTTAGTGCACAGTTGCGTGAACTTGCGCGAACGCGCGCACTCGCTACCTAGACGATTCGAAGACGATGGGAGTCCTGATCTCGGGGCTTCCCGCTAACAGCGGAGGTGGACAGATTAATAGTAGCTTCTCTGGAGGATTTCGTGGTCGTCGTGATCAGCGTGGTCCGCAGGTGCGGGTCAATGATCGAATTCGTGCGCGGGAAATAAGGGTCATCGATGATGAGGGAAAGCAGCTCGGGGTGATGACACCGCAACAGGCAATGGAAATCGCACGTGGGCGGGACCTTGACCTGGTGGAGGTCGCGCCGTCCGCGACGCCGCCAGTTTGCCGAATCATCGACTTCGGCAAGTACCTTTACGAACAAAAGAAACGCGCGCACGAAGCGAAGAAGAAGCAGGTTATCATCGAGGTCAAGGAGATCAAGTTCCGCCCGAAGACGGATGATCACGACTACAACTTCAAAATGAAACACGCCCAGGAAATCCTC
>JBDTUW010000871.1:0-2437 GCA_040007555.1 Acidobacteriota bacterium
GTAATTCAGGCATAGCTCATTCGATCGTCAGTTCCCACGCTCCTGCTCTTTCGACCTGAGTCCAACTCAACTTCGCGCGAGCCGCTCGCCTTCAACGATGAGAGTAGTCATCTTGTCGACTGAGGTCGCCTCGCAGTAGACACGCAGCAGCGGTTCCGTCCCGGATTGGCGAAAAAGGATCCAGCTCTCGTCGGCAAAGATCAGCTTAACCCCGTCGAGAGTCGCAACCTGGCTCACTTTGTACCCGGCGAACTCCTCTGGAGGATTCATTTTTAGCTGAGCAATCAGCTTCTGGCCCGATTCGATCGGGACGTGCAGGTCTCGCCTCTCGAAATGAAACTCCCCAAACTCGCGCCAGAGATCCTTCACAATCTCAGAGGGCGGCTTTCCCGCGGTCACGACAGCCTCGAGGAGAAGCAGCGAATTGAGAATGCCATCACGCTCTGGAATGTGCCCCTTGACCCCAATACCGCCGGACTCTTCTCCACCGATAAGGAGATCATTCGCCGGATCAAGCATGATGTCTCCGATGTGTTTGAAACCGACCGGCGTTTCAAACAGTCGAAAGCCGTACGATTCGGCAATACGTCGCACCAGCACCGACTGAGAAAACGTGCGCGCGACCGAACCCCTCGCGCCACGGTTTCGAACCATATGCAGCAGCAGCAGGCAGAGTATCTGGTGAGTGTTTATGTATTCACCCGTCTCGTCCATCGCTCCCACGCGATCTGCATCTCCATCGGTTACCAGACCCAGAAAAGCGCCGCGATCCCGGATGGCTTCTGTCAGCGCGGCGAGATGCTGGGGCATGGGTTCCGGGAACACGCCTCCAAAGAGCGGGTCACGTTCGGCCCGGATCGTTTCAACCCGCAGGCGACCGCCCGTCAGCAGGCTCTCGATCCATCGCCCAC
This sequence comes from Acidobacteriota bacterium, assembly GCA_040007555.1. Lineage (GTDB taxonomy): Bacteria > Acidobacteriota > Blastocatellia > RBC074 > RBC074 > JANNRD01. The sequence goes on from JBDTUW010000871.1 coordinate 912, forward strand.
CCGTCCCGTGCATGGGATCGGCGATGACCAGACCCTCTGCCTGCTTCAACCGATCAATATCGATAAAGCTTTCGAGAGCGCGTCGATAATCATCCGGCTGCCCGACGACCTCTACGAGACCGGCGTTGATGGCATCGGCAAGCTGCAGTCTTCGAGGCGGAGTTGCATCGAGGAACGTCTCGATCTCATTGGTGATCTTCGGAGTTGCTGCTCCGCCATACGGAGCCTTGAACTTGTACCCACTGAAATCGGGAGGATTGTGCGAGGCAGTGATGATCACGCCACCGTCCAGGCCGCGTCGCTTGACCTCAAAGGAAACCAGCGGGGTCGGCGCATCCTTCGCGAAGAGATCCGCGCTGATATCATTCCCCGAGAAGACTTCGGCCACGCGCGCAGCAAACCACTCTGAACCAAATCTGCGGTCGTAGCCCACCAGTACCCGCCAAGGCCCCGCGGGGTTCTGCCCTTTTATATAGCCAGCAACAGCCTGCGTGACTACCTCAACGTTCGCATAGGTGAAATCTTCAGCAATACGTGCACGCCAACCGTCAGTGCCAAACTTAATCGTCGTCATAGCTCAAACCGTGGTGTAGTCAGTCAGGGATGATTTGTCGCCGAGGATCGCATTCTCGACCGCTGCATTCCGGCCGACGATGCCGCTGCGCCCAACGACGGAGTTGCGTACCAACGATGACGGCCCAACGCGAGAGCCGGCCCAGAGAACCGAGTCTTCGATTCTCGCGCGTTCCTCGACCAGACAGTTCGGTCCAAGCACCGACCGCTTGATCTCGGCGCCCGCTCTGATCGTACAACTCGGATGGATGATCGAGACATCGTCTATCCGCGTCCGCTCGCCCTCGTCGCGACTCTGAGCTGAACCCGCCAGGTCTACTTGATGTCCGTTGAGCCGCTCATCCAGCACATCAAGGTTCGCCTGCAGGTAGCGAGATGGCGTGCCTATATCCAGCCAGTATCCATACCAGACATAGGCAAAGAAGGCCTCGTTGCGTTCAAGCAGCAGGGGAAACAGCTGATACTCGAACGAGAATGGTTGATCTTCGGGGACGAGGCTCAGGACATGCGGCTCAAGGATATAGATGCCGGCGTTGATCGTATTGCCACGAATCTCGTCCGGGCGGGGCTTTTCCCGAAAGCCACGTACCCTGCCGTTTGGCTCGGTTTCAACGAGTCCGTAAGGAGTTGGATTGTCGACGGGCGCAAGGACAATCGTCGCTGAGGCAGTCTTTTCGCGGTGACACGCAATCACGTCGGCGAGATCAAGCGAGGTCAAAGTGTCGCCATTGAGGACGATCACACTCTCGGAGAGCTTCTCACCCGCCTTTCTATAGGCGCCAGCAGTCCCAAGCGGCGAAACCTCCACGGTGTATTGGAGACTGACGCCAAACTCTTCACCGTTGCCAAGGATCTCCTCGATCCTGCCCGGCTGATATGAAAGTGAGAGGGTGATGTCGGTAATGCCGGCCCGCTTGAGCAGATCGATCTGGTAGAGGAGAAATGGTCTATTG
>JBDTUW010000872.1:0-2436 GCA_040007555.1 Acidobacteriota bacterium
GGATGAGCTTGACGTGGAGTAACCGTCTTCTCGCGTATTTCGTCTGTTCTCGTGCGAGGTCTTCGCGGTCTCTGCGCCATTCGCTTAGGGGTACTTGAACGGCCGCCTGCGATCACTGATAATGCAAGTCTAGCGTGCTCAATAGCGGAAAATGCGGCTACCTACAGGATGATCGCCTGAATTGAGCCTGCTGAGACCTTATATATGTCAAAAATGGTCGACATCCACTGTCATATTCTCCCAGCGACTGACGACGGCGCGTTAACGGTTGAGGAGGCCGTCGCGATGTGCCACGCCGCGGCGGATGACGGGATCGAAGTCATCGTTGCCACACCTCACATGTTCGACGGGGTGCACACGACTCCCGAAGGTGACCACATTCGGGAACGGATCGGTCAGGTGATGACGGCCTGTGGTGGCCGAATTCAGATCGTCCCAGGTGGGGAGGTCCGCTACAGCCACGAGATATTTCAGGAAGCAAAGGATCCGAAAACAAAGATCAAACTCAATGGCACGTCGTATATGTTGCTTGAGTTTGCCTTTCAAATGGTTCCTCCAAATATCGAGATGACGATCTTCCAGATGCTCAACGCCGGCATTACGCCCGTGATCGCTCATCCGGAACGGAATAAACGCATCCAGCAGCATCCGGAAATTCTGGCGGGTCTCATCGATCGAGGCGCCTTCGCGCAGATCGATGCTGGCAGCCTGACGAAAAGTTTCGGAGCCGAGCCTTTCCAGTCGGCGAAACGCATTATCGAAGCGGGCATGGCGCATTTTATCGCAACCGATGCTCATCACCTCGAACGAAGGCGCCCAATCCTTTCCGACGCCGTCGCCGTGGCAACGACCATCGGGGGCGCTGAATACGCTCAGGCGATGGTCACAGAAAATCCAAGAGCGCTCATCAATGATCGAGCCATCCCCTATCAGCCAGATCCAGATCTGGATACTCTACTCGGCCGCAAGAAGAAGAAATGGTTCACGTTCTGGAAGTAGCCTTTGAGCACTTCCACTTTCAAAAAAACGTGAGAGAAGGAATATCAAGTAATGAAATCTCGCCGCCTTGCCCTGGCGCTACTGCTCCTTGTATTGACCGCGATGCCCAGCATGGGCAAGCCCCAATGGCAGAAGCTCAAGCTCAGCAACGGACTTGAAGTCATCGTCATCGAGAACCGCTCAGTACCTCTGGTGACAGTTGAAATCGCCGTCAAGAACGGCGCCTACACTGAGCCCCCCGAGTTCAACGGTCTTTCGCATCTCTACGAGCACATGTTCTTCAAGTCGAATGAGCGGTCACGGGCCGAGGGTTACCTCGACCGCGCGGGAGAGCTCGGGATGCTGAGCAATGCCCAGACTCAAACGGAAGTCGTCAATTACTACACGACGACGATCAGATCGGGGCTGCGTGAGGCGCTGATCCTCATGAAGGATGCGATCCGCTATCCATCATTCGACAAAACAGAACTCGAACAGGAACGCGAAGTGGTCCTTGACGAGCTATCTCGTCACGATGCAAATCCTTTTTTCCATCTCTTTCGTGCCGTCGATCAGCGTCTTTGGTTCAAATACTTCTCCCGCAAGAATCCCGGCGGCGAGCGAGAGGTAGTTGGAGGCGCTACCCAGGAACAGATGCGCACGATCCAGAGCAAGTTTTATCTGCCAAACAACTCAGCGGTGATCGTGGCGGGCGATGTCAGCGCAGCCGAAATTTTTAAGCTCGCAAACGAGGTCTTTGGGGACTGGCCTGCGGGCGAAGACCCCTTCATCAAGAACCCGCTTGTGAAGCACCCGGTGCTGACAAAGGATGAAGCGGTGATCGTCAATCAGGCTGTTCAGGCGGTGACCATCCAAATCGGTTATCACGGACCGTCGACCGAGATCGACGCGCCGGCGACTTATGCGGCGGATGTGTTCTCCTTCGTGCTGCGTCAGCCGGATTCAAAGTTTGCTCGCGCCTTGATTGATTCCGGTCTGACGACCGGTGCGGGAGTTGGCTACCTGACTCAGCGCAATGTCGGCCCAATCACGGTTACGGCACAGACGACGGCCGACAAACTCATCGCGGCGCTGACGGCGATCAATGCTGAGCTTCTCAGATTCGACGAGCCAGACTACTTCTCTGATGAGGAATTGGAGAGCGCCAAGACATTGATCGACGTCAACGAGGTCTATGGGCGCGAGAAACCTTCCGAATACGCTCATACAGTCAGCTTCTGGTGGGCGAGTACGGGGCTTGACTATTACGCAACCTATGTCGAAAAAGTGAAGTCAGTGACGCGTGCGGATATCAAGTGCTACGTCGATAAATACATGAAGGGCAGACCGCGAGTGGTGGCGGTGATGATATCTGAGGCTGACCAGGCACGGATAAAACTGTCAAAGGAACAGCTTCTGGTCCGAAGCGGTGCGGTGAGCCCACTCCAGGTTGAGCCG
>JBDTUW010000873.1:0-2435 GCA_040007555.1 Acidobacteriota bacterium
ACCGGTACAAGGCGTTTGCGTAGTCTTCGATGGGTTGGTCCCCCAGCGTGGTCACGGTAGCTACTGCAATCTGGGCGCCGGTGCGCGCTTCGAAGTTCGTGAGAAGCGTCTCCAGGCGAGCTTTGGTCTCGCTATCGAGCACATTGGCGAAGTCATTGACGTGACCGGCGTACTTGGGCAGATCGGCTCCGAGCAGGCAGTTTCTCGAGCCAAAAAGGATGACTAGTGCAAAAAGCAGGACTTTTAGTACAGGCTTCATTCCGTTGCACTTATAACGACGATAGGGGACCATGTCAATTGCTCCGGGGCCTTCTCGGGCGAACCCGCCCCCCGGGTTCATTGGCGTGATACGGAATTGACACGATGGGGGTGTAAAAGTTACAATCCCGAGGTCTTTGCGTTTCAAGTTGCGCCATCCCCTCGTGGCCGACCAACGCCTCACATAAGAAATAATCGGCAGATAAGCGGTTACGGCTATTTGTCTGGACCGAGATAGATCGAAAAATAACGATGCGAAGGAAATAGGACTAATGCAGAAGCGTCAACGTGAGATCCTCGCAAAAGGCCTGCTAGCTAGCTGTCTCTCTTTCACTTTAACTTTCTCCGGATTTGCACAAGGTAGAGTTTCGTCCAATGGGACCTCGGATCAGAGTCCGGACGTTCAACAAAGAAACCAGGGCATCCAGAAGATACTCGATCAGTCGATGCACAATCTTCAGGACGGCGATAGTGCATTCAACTCGGGCGATTACGAAAAGGCAAGGCGTGCCTACGATCGAGCAGTTGATGTCATCCTGGAAGGTGGATATGACGTCCAACGGGACGAGAAGCTGGGGAAATTCTATACCGACCTGGTGGAGCATGTCTTCCAGCGTCAATTGACCGCACTCAAGCAGTCAACCAAGGCGATCCAGGCTCAGGCGGCCGCAAACACGCCGACCTTTCAGCCCGCTGTTGCAACAGACACTACCCCGAAGGCGCAAGTCGCCGTCAATCAGCAAACGCGACCGGCTCCGCCGCGCGGCTTCGGGCAACAGGCTTACGAACCCTCTCCTCTCGATGATCTTGCCAGGCAACAACTGACCGAGGAAGAGCTCAAGGACGCAACAGCTGCCGACGTTCAGTCAGCGGTGGAAGCCGTCCGGCCCGACTTCGAGTTCCGCCCAAACGCGCTGGTGCAGAGCTTCATCAATTACTATCTCGGTCGCGGTCGCGCCACGATGGAAAATGGTCTGCGGCGCTCGGGCCGTTTCATGCAGATGGCGCAGAAGATCTTCAAAGAAGAGGGTGTACCCCAGGATCTCGTCTGGCTGGGTCAGGTCGAGAGTGCGTGGTCGCCGATGGCGCGTAGCTGGGCAGCCGCCGTCGGTCTCTGGCAGTTCATTCCGGGCACCGGTTCTCGATACGGGTTGCGCCAGGACTATTGGGTCGACGAGCGATCCAGCTTTGAGAACTCGACTCGGGCGTCAGCCAGGTACCTGAAGTTCCTTTCGAATCGCTATGCGGGCAATTGGGAGCTCGCGATGGCGGCATACAATTCGGGTGAGGGTCGTGTGGATTCCTCGATTGCTCGAAGTGGATACGCCGATTTCTGGGTGATATACGACCGCGGCCTTCTTCCGATGGAGACACGGAACTACGTCCCCAACATTCTCGCAACGATCATCATCGCAAAGAACCCGGAGCGTTACGGCTTCTCAGTTAAACCTGAACCGCCGCTGATGTACGATACGGTCGTCGTCAACAACTCGGTTGATCTGCAATTGGTCGCCGACGCCCTCGACGTATCCTACGACTATATCCGAGGCCTGAATCCGGAGCTGAAACGGGGGGTCACACCGCCGGCGACGGCGCATTCTCTTCGTGTCCCGGTAGGAAAGGGAAAGCCGCTGCAGATGGCTCTCAGCGTGATTCCGCCCGATAAGCGCTCCAGCTGGCGTCTCCAGACGGTCCAGGCAGGGGACAGCTTTGATTCGGTTGCTCGTCGAACCGGCGTGTCGGAAGCAACGCTTGAGGCAGTCAATGGCGGATCGCTCCGACCAGGTCAAAAGCTGATTATTCCTTCCGGGACAGCTTTGCGGAATGTGGCCGCCACTGCGCCGAAAGGTGTTATGGCAGCGAGTGTCAATAACGACACCCGAATAGTCGCATACAAGGTAAAGGCTGGTGAGGCGTTGGGTGAAATCGCAGCCCGTTACGGCGTTTCGGTTCGTGATATCACCGTCCTAAACCGTTTGAGTGCTTCGACCAAGCTGCGGGCCGGGCAGACGCTCAAGGTTCCAGTAAAGCAACGCCGCTAGGCGGCTCGTGTTGGAAGCCACCTTCCTCTCTTTGTAACCACCTCACGGCTCAACGGGTTCAGCAGGGCGCCAGGATATCGAAAACAGATATCCTGGCGCTTTAGCACAGCAACGCCACCTCCTAACTTCGTCAGC
>JBDTUW010000874.1:0-2435 GCA_040007555.1 Acidobacteriota bacterium
GCGCTTTGCCTCGTCGATCAACTCGTTATTTCGCTCGTAGGAGTGTGCTCCATTCTCCCCCTCGAGCTTCGGCGGATAGACGTGAGACGAATACACTGGATAAGCTTCGGTGCGCAGGTGCGCAAGCATATGATGACCGCGCCGGGTCGCACGCTCGTGTCGCAGCGCGCTAACGTCGACTGGCGCCACAACGATTCGTTCGCCAGGACCGGGTGAAGCCTGCGCCAGGAGCCGGCCGTCGTAATCAACGACCTGACTTCCGCCGGGCCATGAGTAGGGCGGGTACATGCTCAATCTGGCACCCTGGTTCGCCGCTACCACGTATGCAATGTTCTCGAGCGCGCGGCAGCGATTGACTACCGTCCACCAGTCCATTGGCTCGGTCGCGCCCCACGGATCCATATATGCCGAGACGCGCAACAAAACCTCAGCACCGTTAGCGGCAAGTTGGCGAATTGCTTCCGGGAATAGCCAGTCATAGCACGTCGCGCAACCGATTTTTCCAAGCGGCGTGTCCGCGACTGGAAACAAGGGCTCATCGTAGCCTTCCAGATCGTGGGGACTTGTGTGAACCTCATATGGGATCCACGTATTCACCTTGCGGTACTTGTAGAGCACACCTTCGGGCCCGATCAAACAGGTGCTATTAAAGATATGGCCCGGCCATTTCGAGTCTATCTCCAGCATCGAACCAGTTTGAACATAGACTCCGTGCTCGCGCGCCTTCTGCTCTATGCGCTCGGTGTGCTCATTGGGAATCGGAACGGCCAGCTTCTTGATCAGCTCCGCGACTGTTTCGAACACTGGAGCGGCGTGGGCAAACTCTGGGAAGACGACAAGACGCACCGGTAGAAAAGGCGCGCTGCCGGCAACGGCCGAGTCGATCATCGACAGCATGCGGTCGGTGTTGGCGCGCATCTCGCGTCGCTCGGTCGGGTTCGGACGATCGGTCTGACAAGCTGCAACTGAGTAGCGAATGTGTTCCATGAGTTCTCCGCGCCTTTGTTTCGCGCTCCCCTAAGGGTTCCTAAGCCCGGCTGTGGTTTCGATCTTCGGAACCGGCGATGCGACGACGCGCGTGTTGTAGCGCTTGACGTATTCGCGATGTCTGCGAGTCGGTGGAGCGACCCCGATCGGATAATTCTTCATCGAGTGCATTGGCAGCGGCGCCACCGTATCGGGACTTGCCGAGTTGATATCCATCTCTTTGCTGAAACCATCAGCATAGAGCAGGAAGGTCCGCTTCCGGCCGATGGGGAGTGGCCGCAGTCTGCTCGCGTTGAATGATAACGAGATCTCGTCCCCCGGCTTTGAGACCACAAACATATCATCGCTGCGCTCGAGTAGTTCCCTGACGTTGCCCTCTCGCGTATAGCGTCCGGGCATAACTTTCCAGGGCGATGTCAACGATACACGCTGGTAATCGTAGCTGAACGGTTCGCCGCCCTCCGCGCCCTCCGCGCCCTCCGCATTGACTTCAGCGGAGAATCCTCTCCAGTGCAAATCAGCCGTCATCGCGTCGAGCCTCGTCAACTCAAGCGGGGCATCCCCTCCGGAAGTATCAACAAGAATCTGGTCCCAGTGGATACGCATGTTCGTGACTATCCGCACCTCGCGATTGGGCGTTGGGAACTTGCCCGTCAGATCAACAACCAGCGTCTGGGGCCGCCCCACCGGAATACCAATGTCAGAAACGGCGGTACACCAGCGGCCTTGCGCATCTTTGACCTCGATCGAGGGCGGTATCATTGTCAGTCCGCTTTGCTGAGCCGCGATGTTATCACTCGAAAACGCGTATTCTGTCCAGCCAGTGAGCAGCAACAACGTGCGCCCTTTGCCACCCTGGCCGAGATTAAGAATCAACTCGTGCTTCTCCGCGTATCCTCTGATGCGGTGCAGAGCAAAATCGCTCGGGTACTGTTGATCGACCTTAGCGATGCGCGGCAAAACGTCATGGCCGTGATCGTCAAACGCCGCGACCGGTGGATGCGCGCCACGAGTCGTGAAGAGCTTAAACGCTCGCGGTGGCTCAATCATCCCTTCGTTCGGATAGACTTCAGTGCCGGCTGGATGCTCGACAGCTATCAATCGAACCCGGTCAAAGTAGACTACCTCTTCAAGCTCGTTCGTGAGGCGAAGCTCAAAGCGCCCCTGACGCATTTTGAGTTGATCATCGCGAATGCGAACGTACTCGTCAGGGTCGGGGTGATTGCGCACGCCCGGCGCCTCCCAGTAGCCCATTTCTCCGCCGCCCATAAAATCGGTCACGAAGACGAAACGCTCGCCGTTCCAGGTGTAGAGAAAGGGGCACGATGAAGGTTTTCGATCAATCTCCGTGATCTTCAGCGAGAGAGCCAGCGGCCCGCTTGCCCTGGCGGCCTGAACTCCTGTTTCAGCCTGAAGTCGATTCCAGCTCATTCGATGTCGACTCAGTC
>JBDTUW010000875.1:0-2433 GCA_040007555.1 Acidobacteriota bacterium
GGTGTCGGGCGAGACGCCAGCGGGATCGCGTTCAATGCGGAACAGAAAATCCGGAGATACCAGAATCGTCTGCACCGTCAGCGCCAGAGATTGCTCAAACGACCGCCCCCGCCGTTGCGATTCTGTCGTGATGGCGAAGAGACTCTCCAACTCAGCGGTCGCGACGGGCCGGCGGAAAGCGCGGTGCGCCAGATCAGCGACGATCCTGCGGGCGCAGCCTGGCTGATGGTGCCCATCAAGATGTCCACACGTGTAGAGCTTCTGCAACGTCTCAAGGGACGGTCCTTTGACATAGCTAAAGGGACCCGTGATCTCCAACTCGGCAATTGCCATTCCGTCAAAGGACGGTTTGCGCGACTTAAAGCGTTCGATGGCGCCTTCCCTTTGCTTGATCTGCTCCGGTGTCGCATTCGCCGGCAAGGGCGGAAAGCGGCTCGCTGGATCTGGTGGCGGCGGTTGCTCCAGCCGGGAGGGATTCGGCCCGTTCAAAGAAGGAGGCAACCCTTCGAACAGACGCGGAAACGCAGCGATCAACTCATGCGGTCCGGAGCTCACCTTCAGGCGAACCTCCATAAAAACTGGCAAGCGCTCGTTCGTCGCGGTCACTTCGTTCGGGACAGCAAAGGATCGCGCAATCTTGCCGTCAAGAAAAAGATCGAGCATCTGCGGTTCCGAACCGGGAGGCTTCGCACCGTCCGCGCGCACCCGAAGCAGGTATTCGCCGGTCGCCGGGAATCTGTAAGACAAATGATACGAGCCAGGGTGTGAAATGCCGGTCCTATCATAGTCGCTCATGGAGTAGAACGGCGGCTGTTCGAGCTTAACGGGATTGGTTTCCAGGCGGCGTGGACGCACCGGTTCGACGCGGAAGGTTATCGGCTTCGAATCCGGGCCGAACACCGCCAGCCGAGCGATCTTTTCGGCGGCGGACATGTACTTCTCCATGAGCGTCGGCGAGAGCGAAAGTGCGTCGGCGATATTGTCGAAGCCATACGCCGAATCGTCCTGAGTAAAATCATTGGCCGGCTCGATGTCTACGCCGAGCAGGTCACGCACGGTATTGTTGTATTCGGCGCGATTCAACCGCCTCGCGGTGACGCGGCCCGGATCGGGTTTGACCAGCCGGTCGGAGCGCGCGAACTCCAGTTCGATCCAACGCGTTACCATCTCCAACGCGGCTCTGTCGGGACGTGGCATTCCTTTGGGCGGCATTTGACCCGTTTGCAGACGCTGCAAGACGTTTTCCCACACCTCGCGGCTCTCCGAAACGGAACTTGCAGTCCTGTACACTTCCAGGTTAAGTCCACCAGACTTTTGCTCGGCGTTGTGACAGGCGTAGCAGTGATCGGCAAAGAACGGCTGAATGGATTTCGCGAAAGCGACATTGCTGCTAGTGATGTCAGTTCTGCTAATCCTCTGCGCATAACTTACCGGCAACTGGAGTCTCAGACCCGCCAACGCAAACGCGACCAGCAAGAAAATCTTGAGCGAACGCAAGGCAATCCTCTCGTTATTGATCAATCAGTATGTAGCTGACAAAAGCCAGTTCGCGGCTATTGGGCGACCAGGACGGAACATTAATAGTTCCCTGCCCGCCGAAGAGCTTCGCCAGTACCTGAATCTCGCCACCTCCAACCGGCATGAGTCTGAGCATCACATCCTTGTTCGCAGGATGTCCTTCAACGTCCTTCTCAAACGAGACGAAGACCAGCCACTTGCCATCAGGCGACGGATGAGCAAACCAGTTGTTGTAGGCGTCATTTGTGATCTGCGTCTGCTCACTGCCATCAGGCTTCATTCGCCAGATCTGCATCAAGCCAGTGCGCACTGAATTGAAATAGATGTATTGGCCGTCGTGCGAGTACTCGGGTCCATCATCGAGGCCATCGGCCGTGGTCAGACGCCTCTCTTCCCCGCCTTCGACTGAGATGCCGTAAACGTCGTAGTTGCCCCCACGATCCGCGCAATAGACCAGCGTCTTTCCGTCCGGCGACCAACCGTGCCAATAGGACGGCGCCAACTGAGTGATACGGCGTGGCGCGCCTCCCGCGATCGGCAAAACATAAATCAGCGAACGGCGCTGTTCCTGCGACTGATCGCTGATCGCGAGCCACTTCCCATCTGGCGAAATTCCGTGATCGTTGTTGGAGCGTATGGCAAAGCCCGTGTCGACTACCTGCGGTTCGCCCCCCGTTACAGGAAGCTTGTAGATGCGCCCGCCCTGGTTGAACAGGAAGTATTTCCCGTCCAGCGACCAGTTGGGTGCCTCAAAGTGCTCGCGTTTTGTGTAGACCACTTTGCGGTCTTTGGAGGCAATCGCAATTGTCTCGAGAGTGCTCTCGATAATTGGCTGAGGCCTCTGCTTTATTTCTACATGAGAAAACGCGGCCTTTTCGATGACGTTGTTGTCGTGGGAGCAGACACCGAGGCCAA
>JBDTUW010000876.1:0-2432 GCA_040007555.1 Acidobacteriota bacterium
GAAAGTACGATGACTGTGTAGCCGCTCGCCGGCGAGATCTCGAGCGCGGCATTTGGTCCGGGCGCCCCGCCGGCAATGCCGAGCCCGCCTTCGAGAATCCGCCTGGTGCCCTCCGCGCCAAGAAGCTTTTTCCCCTCGAGAGCGAGCGTGAACTTGAGCAGGTCCTCAGCCGTTGAGTATCCGCCGCCTGCAGAACTTCCACGCGCCGGCTTTGTATAAACGTCGTTGACCCTCGCGCCATTGCTGCCATTGCTGCCATTGCTTTTGAGCGTATAGCCGCTGGCTCGGTTGTGAACTATCACGTCAAATTCATAAGAGTCAGTCGAATCCATTCCAGCCGGCGCGAAGACATGCGCGCGCACATAGTCGTAATAGGACTGGCCTGAGATCTTCTCGATGATCGCGCCGAGGACGATGTAGCCGCCGTTTGAGTAGGCACGCCGCGAACCAGGTTCAAATGCAAGAGGCTTAGTCGCAAACAGTGGAAGGTAGTCGTTGATTGTGCGGATGCGGTTTTTTGGTGTCGCGTCGAATTCAGACCCAAAGAAATCGCTGATACCCGACTCCATCTCAAGAAGGTGCGCGATGGTGACCTTCGTGGCAGCCTGTTTGTTTGGATAGTCGGGGAGTATCTTGCCGATCGAATCGGCGAGCGTCAGTCGCCCCTGCTCCTGAAGCTGCAAGATGGCGATCCGAGTAAAGATCTTGTTGATCGAGCCGAGATTGAATTTTGTATCGACGCGGTTGGGTGCGTTGTGTTCCTTGCTCGCCAGTCCATATGCCTGCTGAAAGATCGGCTTTCCGTTGTGAGCGATCAGCACAACGCCGGAGAATTGATCATCCGCGACGCGTTTCTTCAGGTAGCTTTCGAGTTGCGCGACTGTTTCAGATTGCGTCAGCTTTGGTTCACGAGCTGAGAGAGACGACGAATCAGAAGGCTTTGACGCGCCGCCGGCAGAGCCTGGTGATGGGGCATCGCCCGGTTCGACGCGAATCCCGGCAATCCCGTGGGGAGGGGCTTTCTCGACCGCGATCGAGAACTTGAACCAGGCATCACCCCTCATGGATTGAGCGAGTATTTCAATTTCGTAATCGCTGCTGCGGGTAATGCGATGGACCTTGAGGCCGCCGGATTCTTTGAAGAAACCCAGGTCCTTCTCGGCATATGCTTCATCTCCACCGTGTTCCCGATGAAAGCGCCGGAGGGCTTCGATTTCTCCAGTGTTGAAAGCATCGAGAAACGCGCGCAGCGTCCTGCCGGCAGGTGTGTTCGGGAGAGCGGTTGGAGCCGTTGGTGCCTGAGAGCCGGCTGCCGTGGATTGCACAATTCCGGGATGTGCGAACAAGGGCAAAACTGCGAGAAGCAGTGCGACGGCCAGGAGGCAAGCGATGAGGTGCGCCCGGCGCTTGCGGAGGATCCGATGCATGAATGATTCCTTTCCCGAATACTGTCTATCTCTTCAACCATTCGATCCGACATGGTGTTCAATCCGACTTGTTGCCAATCCGACTTGCTGAGGATACGCGAAGGTCAGATGACGGTGATTAAGCTCAGGAAAAGAGTTTGTTAAGGATGTAAAATCTGATTTGCGGCGACTTGGTTCGTCCTCCGAGTTCGAGCTTCCACCAGCTTTCGATACGCAGAAGAGAAGAAGCCTTATCTGAGCCCTCGCCTCCTACTCACCTCGCGATTCTTTGAGTCCAGACCAACTTTATGCTAATTAAGTATGCAAAGTTAGTTTACGTTCTGGCAATTTAGGAGCGACGTAGGAATGAATGGGATAAAGGACGAGAGACCGGCGTCTGGCGGTGCGCTGGCGATGCACGAGCCCAGGATTCTCGTTGTCGATGAAGACCAGGCGGAACGTCTGGCGCTCGCGCAATGTCTTTCGAGGGATTATCAGGTCTTGCAGGCGGTTTCCGGGAAGGAAGCAATTGCCATTATCGAGCACGATGAAGTCGATGTCATCCTCACAGATCTGCGGCTGACTGATGTCTCCGGGCTCGAAGTCCTCATGCAGGCGCGCGTGTCTCAGCCTGAAGCAGTTCGAATCCTGATCACCGAATACGCCGAGTTTCAGGATATGGTGCGGATCATCAACGAGGCCGCCGTCTATCAGTTTGTGCCGCGACCGTGGCACCCGAATCAACTCCTGCTCCTGCTCCGGCGAGCGCTGGAGAGTCGGGAACTTGCGCGGCGCCACCGATACCTGAGTCGCGAGATGAAGTTCGCCGATACCGTCATGAATCGGCAGAACGACGGCATGGTGCGGCTTCTCAAGCAAAGTTACGAGTTTGACAAACTGGTGTTTGTCAGCGAGCAGATGCTCGAGGTCTGCAATCTCGCCAAGCGCGCGGCTGAATCGAACCTGCCCATCCTCATTCAGGGCGAAACAGGTACCGGCAAGGAGCTGATGGCCAGGGCAGTCCAC
>JBDTUW010000877.1:0-2427 GCA_040007555.1 Acidobacteriota bacterium
CCGCCTAAAGGCGGGACTACGAACGCTGATCTCTCATCCTAGACCCAATCCAAATTCCAAAATCTAAAATCCAAAATCGGCCCTGGTTACCGGATGGGCCGCGCGCGGGCTGGAAGCGCATCCAGCTCTGATGGCTCTGCCGGGGTAGATGCCCCTGACCCCAGCACGCGGTTACACGTGTTGCTGGGGTCATCGCCATTCATCAGCCCGAGAATAGATGCCAACGCCGGCATGTCTGCCGCACGCAACTCGAAGATTGCAGATCGGACCTGCCCGAGGATGTCATTGGTCGTAGACGAAGGCGTTAACGTCACCCCATTGCTCAACAACACCGGGGCGAAACTAATGCCGTAGCAGCTCGGTGAGCTCTGGAGTCCGCCAACGGAACTCGATCCCGAAAGAATCAAGCTCAACTGGATGGCCACGAATTGCTTGTTGAGCTCCGCCAATGGGCTTTCACCACCCTGCAGCGTGTCCTTGATCTTGGGAAGATTCGTCTGAATCTGAATCGCACTGTTGGCGTTGAAGCCACCAATCAGAACCAGACCGTTCGGCAACCGGTTCGTATTCCGTTCATAGTACCTGGCCGAGCGTAGACAAATCGTTCCACACGAAGGCGGTGGTCCCGCTGGACTAATGCCAAAAGCCACCGAGTTCGACAGTCCGCCACCCGCTGGAGGATTGAAGACCGTCACATCAATAGTTCCCGGCGAGGCTATATTCGAAGCCGGAATCTGCGCTGTCAATTGAGTCGAGCTGACAAAGACAGTTGGCTGGTTGATCCCGTTCCATCGGACGACAGCGCCTGCGACGAAGTTCGCACCGTTGACCGTCAGCACAAAGGCTGGCCCGCCCGCGGTAGCCGAGACCGGGTTCAGGCTGAGTACCGTCGGCACCGGATTGACCGTTGCGTTTATCGAAAGCACCAGCGAGTTTGAGGTTCCGCCGCCAGGTGCGGGCGTAAACACCGAAATCGACAAATTGGCCGGCGACGCTACGTCCGCTGCCGTCAGTTGTGCCACCAACTGCGAACCGCTAATGAATGTCGTAGCCCGCGTCGAGCCATTGACCAGAACCAAAGACGTGGTGGCGAAGTTCGCTCCGTTAACCGTCAGCGCGAACGGAGTTCCGACGCCCGCAGAAGATGGGTTGAGGCTCGAAATCGTTGGCGCACCCGGTGGGGAAGCGATGATCCCGAAGTTGAATGAGTTGGAAAATCCTCCCCCAGGTGCTGGGGTAAAGACAGTAACCGAAGCAGTTCCGATATTGGCTACATCATCTGCCGAGATCGATGCCACCAACTGCGTTGCGCTGATAAAGGACGTTGCTCTCGGGCCGCCGTTAAACTGAACCACCGAGTTCGGGAACAGATTGGTTCCGTTGACCGTCAGATTGAACGCGCCCGTTCCGACAATGACTGCGCCCGGATTGAGCGATGTGATTGTAGGAGTTCCGGGCACACCGGGAATGACGCCAACCGTCAGCGAATTCGAAAGGCCACCGCCGGGCTCCGGACTAAACACCGAGATCGACGCTGAAGTGATCCCGACGAGATCCGTGGCTGGAAGGGTCGCTGCCAGTTGCGTTGTACTCAGGAAGACCGTTGGCCGTGGCGAACCATTGAAGCGGACCACCGATGATCCGACAAAGTTCGTTCCGTCAACAGTGATTACCGAGGATTGCGCTGTCCCGACGATCGGGTTCGGTGAAACATTCGAGATCGAAGGCACAGGGCTGTTGATCGCGAAGTTAAGTGCCGAACTCAATCCGCCGCCTGGCTCCGGATTAAAGACTCGAACAGGAACGAATCCGCCCAGCAAAAGGTCGGATGCCGTTACTGTCGCCAGGAGAGTTGCGGTTGAAACAAACTCCGTTTGCAGATCCCGATCTCCCCACCTCACCACTGCGTTCGGTGCGAAGTTGGTGCCCGTCAGGACGAGGGTCAATCCCGCAGACCCCGCATTCGCTGCATCCGGCGAGATTGACGTCAATCTCGGGAGAAAGTTGATTGGAACCACCTCGATCTCGAGGCTGTTCGATAATCCACCGCCGGGTCCTGGATTAAACGCAGTGAGCGTCAGAGTACCCAGGTTCAGCTTGTCAGCCGGAGTGATCTGGACCGTCAACTGACTAGAGCTTATCCGGGTTGTGGGCCGGTTGACCCCGTTAACGCGCACGACGATGCCACTAACGAAATTACTACCGAAGATGGTGACTGCCGTATTTGCACTGGTAAGTTGACCAATCTTCTGTGGCGTCGCACTTGAAAGCACTGGCAACGGATTGAGAATCGTCAGAGTGACGACATTCGATGTGCCTGCACCCGGCGGCGGGTTGAAGACATTGATCGTCACTTCACCGCCAAACGTCAGATCGTCTGCCGAAATCAGAGCAATCAACTGGTTGGCCGATATAAACGTCGTCGGC
>JBDTUW010000878.1:0-2426 GCA_040007555.1 Acidobacteriota bacterium
TCTCTTGCCGAGTTCCCGGCAGAGTCGTTCAGCCACTTCCGGATGTTGAAGAACGAGTGCGCACTGCAGGTATCGTGGACTGTGCAGGCCAGATGAGAGGAGGAAGTGACCGTTCAGCAGCGCGCCTTTCTCCTCGAATGTCTTGAGAACCTCGTCTCCAGTCATATCGCTCCCTGAGATTAGTCGGATCTGTTAGGAGTTGCGGCATGCGGGTGAGCCGGCACAGGCGAGGGCGAAGCGCTGTGGGCGTGTGAAGTTCCACCCGAAAGGCCGATTGCCATCAATCGGTAAGGGAAATGCCGAAAGACCTTGAGAGGTAAGCCGGAGAGACGCGAAATCTCATCGACATCGTGATTGGTGAATCCTCTGCGAACCGAGAGAGCGGCATCGTGCTGACACAAGCGACCCGCCCTGAAGATGCGGGTCAGAACTTTTATTGAATAGTAGGCGATCGGGTGTCGACGCAAGTCATTGATGACCACCGCGACCCTTGCGATTTGAGCGAAGGCCGCGATCAATCGCGCTGCTGCGGGCGTGTCGAAATGGTGGAGAAAAAGGGAAGCCAGGACAAAGTCAAAGCTCTGAGCTGGAAAGGGGGGCTGTAGCGCGTCCGCCTGAACCGTACTGATCTCAGGATAATCGACGCTCAGCTGGCGAGCCTCATGGGCCGCCTGGTCACTCAGGTCCATGACGACGAAATCGACAATGATCCCGCGTTTGCGAGCCCACTTGACGATCGCGATCGGAAGGTCCGCCGAACCCGTGCCGAGATCGAGCAAACGAACCCGAGGTCTGCGCACCGCTTCGATCATCGGGAACAGGTGTCGGAAAAGGGCTCGCTTCCCACCGAGATAACGATTGACTCGCCGCAGGTCCGAGAGACCTGTGGCGAACTCCTCCGAGCTATAGTCGGTCCCGTCTATTAACTCGAGTTCGGCACTCCGCAGCGCAAAAGTGGGAAACATCGTTCTCGGAAGCCGCGTGCCGGTGATACGCGCCGGTCAGATTGACCCTTTGATGGTGCTTAGTATGTGCTCAGTATTAGTCTTCGGCTCGTTTCACGACAAGTGCCGAATTCTTCGAGCCGAAACCAATACAATTGCAGAGTGCGTAGTGCACTTCCGCGGGGCGGGAGTGATTCGGCACATAGTCCAGGTCGCACTCGGGATCGGGCTCGTCGAGATTGATCGTTGGCGGAAGAAATCCCTCATTGATCGCAGCCAGCGAGGCGATCAGGCCTGCAGCACCCGAGGCACCCTGTGGGTGGCCGATCATCGATTTTGTCGCACTCATCGGGATGCGCATCGCAGCTGCACCAAATGCCTGCTTCACCGCTCGCGTTTCGATGCGATCGTTGAGTTCGGTCGAGGTTCCGTGAAGGTTGATGTAGTCAATGTCCTGTGTCGTCACACCCGCATCTTCAAGCGCCATGGTCATCGCGCGGGCAGGCTCTTCCCCGCTTTCGTCGAGTCTGACCCGGTGATGAGCGTCACACGTCGACGCGTAGCCGGCGATCTCGCCATAGATGCGAGCGCCTCGCTCAAGGGCGTGCTCGCGCTCTTCGAGCATGACGAAGTAGGAGCCCTCGCCCAGCAGGAAGCCGTCTCGATCGCGGCTAAACGGTCGCGACGCTCGTTCGGGAGCGTGATTCCACGAAGGGGTCATCACTTTCATGCTGCAGAAGGAAAGCATAATACTGTGCGCAAGGGGTGAATCCACGCCGCCCGTGAGAACCATCGGGATCCGTCCCATTGCTATCGCCTGAGCCGCGTATCCAATCGCATCAGTAGATGATGTACAACCCGTCGAGATCAGATGACTAAACCCGCGAAGCCCAAAGGCCATCGCTACTTCGCTGGGAAGACTTCCGGGTGTGGCCGTCGGAACGGCGTAAATGCTCGCGCGTTTAGCTTCGTTGGCGAAATAGTAGCGATATTGTTGTTCGATAAAGGCAAGGCTGGCTCCGCCGCTGCCCAGCAGGATGGCGATCTTGCGTCGGCCTTCGACATCCATATCGCGCGGGGAGATACCGGCATCAATAAAAGTAAGATCGGCGCCTGCGATCGCGAGCGCGACGGCGGTCGAGACGTGTTGACGATCCTTTGGTGCAATAAATTTATCCGGATCAAAATCGCGCACTTCGGCTGCGATCTTTACTGGCAGGTCAGAGACATCAAATCTTGTAATCGGCCCAGCCCCGCTCCGCCCTTCCTTGAGCGAGTCCCAGAACTGTTTCCGACCAACTCCGATCGGGCTTACACAGCCAATGCCGGTGATCACCACCCGACGTAGTTTTTGTGGTATGCGCATGTTTTCCTTTCGGACGTGAGGATTATATTTCATCATACCTGTGAGCCGAATGTTTGGCAAACAGTGGTCAGGGGTCAGGAGCAGGGGTCAGGGGTTAGGGGTCAGGGAGCAGGGGT
>JBDTUW010000879.1:0-2423 GCA_040007555.1 Acidobacteriota bacterium
CTTCGCCAGGGTGGTGTTCGTTCTCCCCACGTTCCACATCACCACTCGACCTCCGATGAATAAGCACAGGAAACGGTTGTGGGTCGGGCGCCTCGGGCGGTTACCGCAGTCAGCGGTGGAGCGAATCTCTCAACTCTTCGAGTTTATCCCCCCCGCGCTGCGCTTATATCTCTCATCACTCCTTCTGATCCTTGCGACGACCGTGCTGGTCTCCCAGTTCAGGTTATCTCCGATGACCGAATATCGGGCCGGTGATGTGGTCCGCGAGGATGTCATCCTCCCCCTCGACCTGGAACTGGTTCCCAGCGGGGGGCCTCGATCGATCCAGGAATCGAATTCCCGGCAGATCGCCAGGTCAGCGTCGCGAGTGGTATTGCGCGCAGGCGAAGTGGTTACTGATGAGGTGGTTCCGATTCTCGATGCGGTGCGTCGCCACCACCTGTCTCAGCGCCAGCCGAGACGTCTGGTCGGTTTGTTCGTCCTCGTGGCTCTCGTATTCTTTGCGCTCTATCGGACCTCGATGATCGAGACGACCGTGGGCCTCAGTCAACGACGCGCATATTGGGTGGCTGCGACAGCAGTTGCTATCCAGATGGTACTGGTGAGGATAGGCATGTTCAGCGCAGCCGTGCTGAGCACTCGAGCCGAGACGAATTGGTTTGGCGACGGGCTAATCTTCCAGTTCGGGATTCCGCTCGCGGGGGCATCGCTCGTTGTGTCGATTCTGGTTGGGAGTCGCCTCGCGCTGGTGGTCGCCCTGTTCACATCCCTCTTCGTCGGCCTGTTATCACCGCTTGGCATGATCATGTCCGGCTACGCCGTCGCCGGGAGCATGACGGCCGTTTTCAGCGTCCAGAGGTATCGGTCGCGCAATGCAATTACACAGGCGAGCCTGGCGATCGCGGGAGTCAACGTCGTCGCTGGCATCGCCGCTCTGCTTTCGACCGACTATGACATGTCCTGGCAGGCAGGAGTCAAAGTGGCGATCGCCGGCGCGGCGGGAGGTCTGGTGACAGCCGCCGTGGCTAGTTTTGGAACGCCAATTTACGAATCGCTTTTTGGAATTCTCACCGATATTAAGTTGCTCGAGCTGTCGAACGCCGAACTTCCGTTGCTCAGACAACTGGCGATCCAGACTCCGGGGACAAATCATCATTCGTTCGTCGTTGGATCTCTCGCGGAAGCAGCTGCAAAAGCGATCGGGGCCAACGCGCTGCTGGCGCGGGTTGGCTGCCTCTATCACGACATTGGAAAGCTCGCCGCGCCCAAAATGTATATCGAGAATCAGGCAGGCGCAGCGAATCCTCACGACCGCGTCTCACCTCGCGACAGCGTGCGCATTATCACGGGGCACGTACGGCGGGGCTTGCAAATGGCCGAGGACGCAAATCTGCCGCAGCAGATCATTGATTTTATTCCTCAGCATCACGGAACTCGCGTGTTGGCCTATTTCTTCCACAAGGCAAAATCACAGGCGGACGCGACCGGCGAGACGGTCGATATTGAGGATTTTCGCTATCCCGGCCCCAAACCGCAGTCAAAGGAAGCGGTGATTCTCATGCTCGCCGACGGTTCCGAGGCTGCGGTCCGGTCGCTTGAAGAACCGACGCCTGAAAATATCGGCGGTATCGTCAGCAAGATCGTGGATACCGTCATCGCCGATGGTCAGTTGGAAGAATGCGACATCACCTTCCGTGAGATCGGGCTGATTCGCGAAAGTTTGATCAACGCGCTCATTGGCATGTATCATCATCGGATCAGCTATCCTGGATTCAATCCGCCGAGTGAGGCGGCCCGGCGCGACGCCGGCACTGGCCCACTATCAAATCCTTCCGGCCATTCTGGAGACCCGGCCGCAGCAAACCCCGCCAAAGCCGACGAGTCGTCGCCGCAGGCGATTGCCCGCGGACGCAGGTGAAGGGCCCGAACTCACCGCCTCAGATGACTCAACCTTCATACCTCGGCGTCGATCTCGGTGGCACACAGCTGCGGATGGCTGTCGTGGACGGATCTGGCGCCCTGACCTCTGAAGTCGTGTCGGTTGCGACCGGGCGAGATTTCCGGCCGTTGGATTTCACGTCCGAAATAGGCCGTTTGTGGCGCACGCTGCAAACATCCTCAACCGGTCTGGAGATCGCCGCATTGGGCGTCGGGACGCCTGGCGTGATTGTCAATCAGACGATCACAGAATCAGACAATCTGCCCTTACTGAACGGGGCGGATCTGCGGGCCCTTGCGAGCCGTGCCGTTGATTTTCCGGTAAATGTTGAAAACGATGCGCGCTGTTTTGCGCTCGCAGAGGCGCGCTACGGCGCCGGTCAAGGTGCGGGGTCGATTTGCGGGCTGACGCTGGGTACAGGAGTAGGCTGCGGCGTGATCATTGGCGGCAACATCCATCGCGGTGCCAACTCGGCCGCTGGCGA
>JBDTUW010000880.1:0-2417 GCA_040007555.1 Acidobacteriota bacterium
TGCCGTTCAGAGCGGGACTGAAAGGAGCCTCTCCCGTATTGGAGTCAAGGATTCTGAAAGAGGGTTGAGCCTTGCTCTGCCGGTGGTCAACTACACCAACAACACGGAGACGAAGCAGTTCCTTGAAGTAGAAGCCCGCCGAATTGCCCCGAATGTGCGAAGAAAGTCGGGCGCACGTTATCGGCTCAATCGTTGGCGTGACGAGCAACTTACTCGCGGCGTCCGGATCACTTACGGAGATCTGGTGAATGAGTATGTAAGGTTGAATCTGACCGAGGAGCGTTTTGCTCGAATTCCGCACGGGCGATATATCAATTTTATGAGCGATTTCCTGGCCACAGAGAAGAACGCTACCCGTGAAGAGGCAATCGCGGCATGGAAAAAGCTCAAGGAAATGGATGCGCCGAAGACTTATCGCGCGTGGACAAAGCTCAATTCTGTGCGTTAAGCGTGGGCAACGGCGCGCGGTCGCCTCACCTTTCTCTTTCTCATACCTATGGGCAGAACGGTGTGCCCATTCCTACCATTTGAAACCGTGAGTCAAGAACTCTGCCGTCGCCGCATCGGCTGGAAAGAAGGACCCTACACCCAGTTCCGATAAGACAGATCGCGAACCTAACTCTTGACGATCGACAATCCCCATTTGTTGATGATATTGATGACCGATCACGGATCGAAGTGAAACACTATTCCGGCTGGTGATTGCAGCGCTACAGCGCTCCGGGGAATTCAATGTTGTTTAGGATCATGCTTTGTGCGATTTGTGTTGCCCTCGGGACAGTGGGGACGCATCAATCTATTTTGGCTCCGCAGGCTACTCGGGCACGATTGACGGGTGTAGCCCACATGGCTGTCTTTGTCAGCGATATCGAAAGGGCTCGTGGCTTCTACGGCGACTTTCTGGGTTTTCAAGAACCGTATGAGCTGAAGAACGCCGACGGCTCGCTCAATATGACGTTCTTCAAAGTGAACGAGGATCAATACATTGAGGTCTTTCCCGGTTTGAAGCCAGGTCAGGATCGGTTAAATCACATCGCATTTGCCACTGACGATGCCGCCGGGTTGCGCAGTTTCCTGGCCGCCCGCGGTGTGCAAGTCCCTGCAACTGTTGGCAAGGTTCGCATCGGCAATACCAGTTTCAATGTCACCGATCCCGAAGGCCATACTCTCGAATTCACGCAGTACGAAGCGGGAGGTTGGACAAGGCGTGAAGCGGGCAGATTTCTCGGCGAGAGACGCATTTCAACACGACTTCTGCACGTCGGCATCCTCGTTGGAGATGCCGTGCAGACCAGCAGGTTCTACGGCGATTTGCTTGGACTTAAGGAATTCTGGCGTGGGAGCAGCAGAACGTCTCAGCTGGTATCGTGGATCAATATGCGTTTGCCGGATAGTGACGATTACATCGAGTACATGCTCTATTCAGAGCTGCCCGAGCCAGACCAACGGGGCAGCCAGCATCACATCTGCCTCGAAGTGCCGGATATCGAAAAGGCGCTTGCCAGTCTGGAAGCAAATCCGTATCGCAAGTCATATGCTCGGACGCTGGAAGTGCGCGTGGGTGTGAATCGCCGGCGGCAACTGAATCTCTTCGACCCCGATGGCACACGGATCGAATTGATGGAGCCACGAACGGTTGATGGCCAACCGGCGCCTTCGTCGACACTACCTCTGCCACGCAAAGGCTGAGCCCAGGTGGCGGCAGGGCGGTTGAGGGGCAAGATAACGCAGAGGCTCGGAGGGCGAGGAGCCGCCGAAGATGAATACGCTCCTCGGCCCATCTGAGCGCCTGCGCTCCGCGCTAAATGTCCTCCCAGTCGTCAACCAACCCACCCACCTATCCCACCCCACCCTGAGGCGCATCTGTCCCAAAGTTATCGCGCGGGGAGGCTACTTGACTACGCTCACGGCCTACCAGGCTCAGTTCGTTTGATTCAAAATGAAGGAGGCCGCAATGCTAAACCAGGATCGCTCCGGCGGATTAGCTGGCTGGTCGCATGTTGCCGAGCATCGTCGGGATAAGTTCCGAGACCGTCGGATGGATGGGGACGGCGCGCTCAAGAACGTCATAGGGAACATCGGCGTTGACGATGTCGAGAATGCCATGTATGGCCTCATCGCCACCGGTGCCCAGAATCGCTGCGCCCAGAATCTTGCGCGTCTCCGCATCGACAACAACTTTCATCAGGCCCTGCGTTTCATCCTTTTCGACTGCACGGCCGACGCGGGTCATCGGACGGCTGCCAATCAGAAGCGGACGGCCGCTCGCGCGCGCCTCACGCTCGGTCATTCCCACTCTGCCGAGCGGGGGATCGATGTAGAGCGCATAAGCCTGTACCCGATCACTTACTCGCCGGTACTGACCGTCGAGCAGGTTGGCAGCTACGATCTCAAAGTCGTTGTAAGCGGTGTGCGTA
>JBDTUW010000881.1:0-2415 GCA_040007555.1 Acidobacteriota bacterium
ATTGGACCGCATTTCTACAATACCGATGAAGAGATCGAGGAATTGATCGAGTCGATTCGCGAGATACAGGCTTCTTCTGAGTAGCGTAGCAAAGTGGCCATGCAGCGCAATTTGCCTACATTGCGCCGCGTTGTGTCGGGAGTTGACTGGTTGCGCAATTTAGGCGATTGCGCTACATGGGGTCGGCCTCTTCGCGTCTGTTTCGACGGAGCGCGCTACTTCACTTGAATGGTGACGGTATTGGCCTGGATGGCGTCAACCGTGACGATGACATCGACTTCACCTCTGCCGATGAGTGTTCGAGACAGCCTGGCGTTGATCTGATCCAGCCCGGCGAAGAAGCCCTGCGCTCCTGCAAACTGCACTTCCTGTAGCTCGCCACCGACTGTTACGCTTACCGCCGACATCGAACTGCGCAGCCGTATTCCCGTGAGAAACAACGTGAGAATCACCTGTTCATTCGACGGCCCAAGGTCGATAGCAGCGGGAAGGTAGCGATTTTCCGAGGGCTGTAGCTCGGCTACCTGGTCGATCGTCTGGTTGCCACCCGGCCGCAACCTGGTGACGTAGCCGGCTGCGACGCCGCTACCGTTGGTGTTGGCGGAAAATACCCCGGGTGCGACCACAGCAATCTGCACAATACCGGTCGACACCTCGCCCCGCGAATTTGTGATCCTCACTTCAGCACGACCAGGTGAGAGGGCATCCGGGGCAAGAAGATTGACCTGCAAAGGCGAGGCAAAGAACAGCTGCGCTGGTCGCTCCAACCCGCTTACATCGCGTATTCGCACCTGAGTTCCAGCGAGCGCTGTCGGAAGCGGGAGTTCCGCTGATGCCGTACTGTTCGCAAGACCGGTCCCGAATGACGCGATGATCGAACCCGGCGCCACCAAGTCTGGACGGAAGCTTGCCGCAGAGACATTGACCGCGGCGCTCACGGCGGGATTTGCGATGCGGTAGATGGTACCGCCGAGTCCACAGACATACACCTCGCCGGCTTCGTCTTCACCGAAAGACGAGATGTTGAGCGTCGTGTCGAGAAGCAAGGTCTGGCTTCCACCGAGCGACATAAATATCTCGCCGGTACAATAGTCGCCATAGACATAGGCTCCCCAGGGGAGCGAAGAACGTGCTCCGCGGTAAACATAGCCACCCGTCAGCGAGCATCTGCTCCCCGAATGATCGTATTCGAAGAGGGGTGCGACAAAGTTCGCCGGATTACACAACGTGGGATCGAGCCCAGTGCATCGCGTAGCTTCGAACACTCTCCATCCGTAATTCCCACCGAGGGTGATGAGATCGACTTCTTCGCGCTGTCCCTGCCCGACATCTCCCGCATAGAGCTGGCGGGTCAGCCGATCGAATGAAAATCGCCAGGGATTTCGCAGACCCAACGCGTAGATTTCATCGCGTCCGTCCGTCGTTCCAGAGAAGGGGTTTGATGTAGGGGAGGAGTACGGGATTTCTCCATTTGTCTGATCGATATTGAGGCGGAGCATCTTACCAAGCAGATCGTTTCGATTCTGAGCGCGGCTATTCGGGTCGTTGGCCGATCCACCATCGCCCATTCCGATGTAGAGGAATCCGTCGGATCCAAACTCGATCATGCCGCCGTTGTGGTTCGCGAACGGTTGCGCTATGACCAGGATGATTTCCTCGGCCGTCAGCGCAACGTTTGGATTGGAAGGTGACGCGGAGTATTCGGCGACCACGGTCGCGCCGTCGCTGGCGCGCGTGTAGTTGACGAAGAATCTTCGATTGCTGCTGTACTGCGGGTGGAATGCCAGGCCGAGCACCCCGCGTTCACCGCAGCAGGAACGCTTTGCGGTGAGATCCAGAAAGGCTGTTGGCGCGGTCGAGCCCGGTTGCAGCACCTTGATCAGCCCAGTCTGCTCAACAATAAAAATGCGATTACTTCCGTCGTGAGCATGCGTTACGAGGACGGGGCTGGAGAGTCCTGTCAGGAGGGTTTGCAGCTGGATGCCGGGCACAGCCTGCGCAAGACTCGGGCGCGGCAGGAATTTCGCTGCGTGGAGCAGCACCATCACGACAATGACAAGGAGTCCGAGTCTCCATCTGTAGAGCTGATACATCCTGATTCTCCGGCTTCGGACGGGCTCTGATTTGATCACGCGATTAGCTTTCGATCAAACGCGCAAGCCCTCCCCATTCCCTCGAAGCCGACGTGCCGGTGGAGGGCTCAACAGCCGGCTGGGTCTGGGAGACGCCGCCGCCTCTGAGGTGCAAATATCTGTTCCTTCGGGATCACTGATCTGCGTGAAAACAATTATCTTTCCTGGTGATTGAGCGGTTTGACCTGAACGGGTGCCGGTTGGGGAACTGCGGAGACTCACGCGAAGGCCGTAGGGGCGGGGCTTGTCCCTGCCCGCCTGCCGAAGCCGCACCCCACGGCGG
>JBDTUW010000882.1:0-2411 GCA_040007555.1 Acidobacteriota bacterium
TTTTCAGTGAAGAGGTCAAAATCGATTCCCTGGACTGTCGATCAAGAGCAACCTGTGCCAGTGCCCTCCCACACTACCGCAAATAGATACTGGCGCGTCAGTCTGATGGAGCTCCATTCCATCACTCAATGGTCTTCTGTTCGTTTCCAATCGCCTGACCGACCGCCGCTCTTGCGCTCAAGTCTGATGTCGGTGATGGTCATAAGGCGGTCGATGGCCTTGCACATATCGTAGATGGTGAGTGCGGCGACGGCGACCGCCGTCATTGCTTCCATCTCGACTCCGGTTGGTCCGTTGGTCGACGCCGTTGCCACGATCCGGGCGCCGTCACCATCGAGACTTATCTGAACATCAACATGAGTCAGAGGCAGGGGATGACAAAGAGGAATCAAACTCGCTGTTTGCTTTGCGCCCATGATTCCGGCGAGTCGAGCCGTTTCGATCGGATCCCCCTTCGCCGTCCGATGCTCGCGGATGGCGACGACGGTCTCGGCGGACATCAGTACGCGACCGCTTGCCTCCGCCTCGCGCGATGTTATTGGCTTGGCGCCGACATCAACCATCCTGATGCGGCCTTCTGTATCCAGGTGCGACAGCAATTGCTTCTCTTTGTCTGACATTATTCTGCGCGGAGCGAGATTACGTCCGCCAACTCTCCTTCCTCCAGTCGAGCGCGACTCTCGGGAACGACGATCAAAGCATCGGCGTGCATGAAAGCGACCAGATCGGACGAGCCGCCCCATCTCAGCGGCAGCGCGAAAACTTGTCCATCAACAATCGAGATACTTGCCGGCTGGTGGCTGCGCCGAGGGGGAGCGCCCTTTACCGATTTTCCAACGATGGCACGAAATCTCGGGAGGTCAATAACGGTCGCACCCTGCATCTTGAGCAGCGCAGGTCGCGCGAAAATGTGGAACGCCACTGCGACCGAGACCGGGTTGCCGGGGAGGCCAAAGATGATTTTCTCTCCAAGCCGCGCGAACACCGTGGGTTTCCCTGGATGCATCGCGACACGCTCCACGAGCAGTTCCGCTCCAAGTGAGAGCAGCGCCGGTTTGACCAGATCCAGATCGCCCATCGAGACGCCACCGGAGAGCATCACGACGTCGGCGGTTTCCGCGCCACGCGCGATTGCTTCGCGGGTTGTCTCCAGATCGTCGCCAATGATGCTTGTTTCGCTGACCTCAGCCCCGGCTGCGGTTGCGTAGCCGGCCAGCGAGTAGGTGTTCGAATTGCGAATCTGTGAAGGACCCGGCTGGTCACCTACTTCCACCAGTTCGCTTCCCGTGGAAATCAGCGCCAGTTGCGGCCGTCGGGATACGTTCGGAAGAGAATAACCAAAACTCGCCAATACAGCTGCTGTCGCCGGCGTGATCTGTGCGCCGGCACCAACCATCAACGTGCCCTGCAGAGCTTCGCTCCCTCGGGGAGTGATGAAGCGTCCGAGCTGAACTGGCTCGCGAAGCTCGATGTCGCCGTTCGCCAGGACATCAATTACTTCGATCTTTTCGACGGAATCGGCTCCGGCCGGAAGAGGCGCGCCGGTCATGATGCGGACGGCGGTAAAGGAAGTGAGTGTGCCGTTGAACGCGTGCCCGGCCACGGCCTCGCCGATTGAGTGCAGCCAGACCTTCGCGTCTGCACGCGCGGCGACTGTGTCGAGGTGTCGGACGGCGTAGCCATCCATTCGGGCCCGATCAAATGGTGGCAGGTCAATATCGGAGATAACGTCCTCTCTCAAGACACGTCCCTGCGCAGCGCCGAGAGGTATCCTCTCAGTGGCGAGTAACGGGACATGCTCGAGGATGAGCGAGAGAGCGTCCTGGATTGGCAGCATCTGAGCCTGGCGACACAAAGAGCCGGTCGTTCCGGGAAGGAGCGGCGATCACGAATCAACGAACGCGAAAGTTAAATGTAGGCCAGTAAGCACAAGCCTGGCCGATTGGCGTCTTCGCAAGGAAGGGGCGACATTATACCTGCACGATTCCGCATGCAAGCTAATCGGACCATGAACGAATGAGACTCTTTGGAAACAAGCGATCGGGCAAGAAAAAGCACGGGACGGCCCGTGCGACAAACAAAAGCGGATGGACTAAGCCAGTTCGGGGAGAGAAAGGAACTGGCGGAGCCGACGGGACTCGAACCCGCGACCTCCGACGTGACAGGCCGGCGTTCTAACCAACTGAACTACGACTCCGCATTGTCAAAACCGAACCGTTAGGTGATAGGCACGGTGGGGCTCGAACCCACAACCTCCACCTTGTAAGGGTGGCCGTCTACCATTGACTTTACGTGCCTGGACCCCTCTCGAGCAAGAAATAAGTCTACAGAGACGGTAGAAAGGTGTCAAGGTCTGTCCGAAAGGCGCAGGCGTCAGTTGCCAGAGGGCAGGGGTCAGGGGTCAGGGGTCA
>JBDTUW010000883.1:0-2411 GCA_040007555.1 Acidobacteriota bacterium
CGGAACGCTAGCGGTCGACTTGATCGCCACCCGCTGTTGCGGATGCAGGGAATAACTGGCTCCGCTGAGAGGATCGCTGATGAAAACATCGGCGCTGGCACCCGGAGTTTTGCTTGCGATCTCGCGGCGCGTCCGGCCTTCGCTGTCGCGGTACACTGTCGTCGTCGTCTTATTTCTGATGCGGTTACCGTCCGTCAGCATTTGAATGGTTTCGGCTTCGGTGGTAGCGGAGTAGGGCGCACCTTTCACGACCCTGGTCTCAAAACTGAATTGAGTCCCTATCGCCCTGGTGATGTCGACCTGAGTCTGACCGTCAGGTGATGGCTTGCGTTTTACCGTCACGGTCTGATCCTGTCCAAACGCGCTCACCGTTAGCAGGGCAAGCAGCGTGGTAAGGGACAAGCTCAATCGCGTAGATTGCTTCATAAGACTCTCCTTCAATGCGTTTTCGTCGTTTGAGAAGGCACAAACCGGATGGCACGCGCCAATCCGTCTTGCCCAAGTATGAGATCGGCCTGTACCGCTTTTGTCAGTGCTTCAGCCGTGATCGGCAATCCAAACGAAATGAGTGTCGAAGCAGGCACCTCGACCCGCACCACGCGGCCGCTCTCCAATGTCGCAAGCTCATCGTCTTCGACGAGCGAATAAAACCGGGTCGCGACCTCCGCTTCTCCCGAATTATTCGCGGAGACTCGACGAGGAACGCGCTTACGCGATTTCTCTGGTCGCCGCGCAATAACGCGCTCACCGAAGGGCTCCATCTGTTTTGGCGGCATGACGTCAGAGCCGGACGCGCCAACAGGTGTAGTCGTGTCGACTCGAGCTTCATGCGGCGCTTCGCTTGTTAGCCGTAAGATCGCTGGCAGAAGTAAAGCAAAAATGCCGGCCGTGAGCGCTGCCAGTTTCCAGTTCAGCAGTGACGTCAGCGCGAGTCTCGATGTGCTTCTCTTTGCCAGCGCAGATTCAATCCGCATGCCCAACCGCGCGGTTGGAGTCATGCCTGCCAGTGAGCTTGTAATCGCCTCATCGATCGCGATGCAGCCCAGTTCCGCTTCGCGTAGTCGCGCGGCACAAGGAGCGCACGCGGCCAAATGTGCGGTCACACCGTCCCTCAGTTCCCGCGTCAGTTCGCGGTCCTGGTACGCCTGCAAAACATCCTGCTGCGGGCACAATTTCATAGCTTCCCGATCTTTCCGTAGACTCTCATGAACTCCTGCCTCGCACGCGCGATCAAGCTCCCGACATTGGACTCCTTGAGATTCAGCGCCGCTGCAATTTCGCGATACGACAAGCCTTCGTGTTTGAGCAGAAGACAACTGCGCATAGGTTCCTTGAGCTTGGAGAGTGCACGGCGAGCTTCGACAATCTCCGCTTGTCTGACCAATTCCACGTCTGGCAATCGCGTATCTGTGTCCGGGGAGGCGTGCGCAAAGAAGGTCTCATCGCGCGCCTGTGAGCGACTGCGGCTGCGCCAGGCATTGCGCGCCACATTCGCCGTCACCCGCAGCAACCAGGCCCGGAGCAAGCCATCTCGCTGGGCTCCCTCGAGATTCTTGTATAGCCGCAGAAACACCTCCTGGACCACGTCTTCGGCAAGCGTCGGATCATGCACCAGGGCGCAAGCGTAGCGGTACGCGACGCGATGGTGCGCCGTAAACGCCTGCTCGAAGTCGAGTCGTACGGCAACCACCGTTTCGTCGCTCGGCTTCGATTGACTGTCCATGAGCATTGACTCCACCTCGTTCATACTTGCTTCATCAGCAATAACACCGCGGACAGTGGATTTGTGGCAAAAAAAACCCGCGCCGCGCGAGGCGGCGGGAGGATTGCAGCAAAGTAGATTTCAGGGACGGCGCTGTCCTTTACCTGGAAGTAGACCAGAGGAGCGGAGACCTGATGCCCTCAAGGGTGGAGGGCGTCCCCTTCATGCAGCGCAAGTTGCCTAAACCGCGCCGTCTGGAATTCGACAACTACCACTACAACGCTGCGCAGTTTAGGCACATTGCGCTACATTGGCGGCGCCGTTTCCAAGGCGAGCTACCTCGGTAACCACTTATCCAGGGCGACTTGATAATGCAAGGAGCGCTCAAAGCCGAAGGGCCCTGATTGCCCCATTCTCGTCACCAATAATTCGCCCGGACGGTCGCATGTAGAAGTGCTATCCCCGCACGACTGACTTTGGGAGAATTGCTAACCGTCTCTTCCCGCAGGTGCCGTAGATCGGTCAAGTACGCGATGCCGGTGTTGGTCAGCGCAGCACAATCCCCAAATTCCAGGCTTCCAAGCGATTGCATACCGCTCAGAAGTTTCTCTCTGCGCCTCCTCATGGGAGGCCACGCGCTGCGCAGTGGAGCAGCGCATGGCACCACGAAGTGGTGCAAGTCCTATAGCCCAGTGCGTGAGCGCTGGGT
>JBDTUW010000884.1:0-2410 GCA_040007555.1 Acidobacteriota bacterium
ATTCTTCCATCAGAACATCTTGTTTGCTTTAGTGGCGGCGAGCTGCAGCAGTCTGGCTTGCGCCTGCGACAGTTCGATCTCTCTGGTGGTTGTTGTCTGGAGTTTCAATCGCGCTGGCAATCCAACCGGCGAGCTTCCGAAGAGCCTCGAATAGATTACCAGAGCAGCCAGATAAGAACCTACAACGGACGGGTGAAATCCATCTTCCGAATATAGCGTTATGTTGGCATCGCCCTTCCAGGCTTCGCGCCAGGCCTGGCCTACCGGAAGAAGCAATGCGTGAATCTCATTTGCGGCCAACCTGTAGGACTCGACTACTCGATCGAAATCGCCAATGCGCGCCTGCGACGGCCAAACCATGAAGAGGGCCGGCTGGGCGCCGGATCTGCGAATCTCCCTGTCAAACATGCGGGCGTATGCGAGCAATGTCTCGCGGCTCTCGGGGAGGCCGGAAGGTCCCTGCTGAAGTACAACGAAATCATAATTGCCGCGTGCGATGGCTTGCTGTACCTCACCGCGTTGCCAATGCTCCTTCAACCCAAAGTCCGGGGAGGCTATCATTCTGTAAATCAGCTTTTTCCCACGCCCCGCTTCTGCCCCAGATTCTGCCCCAGACTCTGCCCCAGATTCTGCCATGGCTGCGACGATCGCTGGCAAATCATTCGCGAAGGTCAGACTGTTCCCGATGAAGAGCACGCGCAGCTCTCCTTTCGCCGTCTCCGCATTCAACTCGACGGGTGTCGCGTTCATCATCGCCACGAGGAGACAGATCGCCACACCCTTCAGCAGAATCGCCTGTGATCCACCATGACAAAGATGCGCGGTCTGCGGATTCCTTGGTCTCTCAACGACGAAATATCTCGACCACGAGCGACCAGCGGTATACACCCATAGACGCATTAGCCAGAAGCGAAGCCGGGTTGTTTGGGTGGAACCAGACATGGCATTCATTCGAGGCGAAGCGCAACCAATGGATCGACCCTTGTCGCATTCCGTGCCGGAATGTAACAGGCGCACAGCGCAACCATCGTCAGCAGCGCTGAGATCAGAAGGAAGGTCAGGGGGTCGGTCGCACCCACACCGAATAAGAGCCCGCTCAACAGACGTGTCAATGCCAATGAGCCAGCGACACCGAGCGCAATTCCAGCCATCACCAGCGTCATCCCGCGCGACAACATCATCTTCAACACGTCATTTCGCTGCGCGCCCAGCGCCATCCTGATGCCGATTTCGGGCCTTCGCTGGGTCACGTTGTAACTCATGACACCAAAGATTCCGGCGACAGCGAGGACAAGAGCGAGCAAGCCGCAAATGCCCAGCAGCACGGTGTACAATCGCGGCTCCTGCAGTCGTTCTCCTATCAATTCGTCCGCCGTTCGGAATTTGTTGGAGGCCTGCTTCGAGTCGATCGCGATCAGGGCCTGCCGCGCTGCTCGCCAGGCCGTAAAGGGTGCGATGCGCGAGCGCGCAACGAGTCCCGCGCCAAACCACGGTTGCTGCGCGAAGGGCACGAAGAGCTGCGGCTGCAACCTCGTCAGATCACCCTGGCTCATGTCCCTGACTACACCGATAACGCGCCGCCGCTGAGGTTTGCCCAGATAATTGAGGGTCACGGCCTTATCGAGCGCATCCTCCCCGGCAAAGTATTTTCGCGCGAGGGTTTCATTGATAAGCGCGACCGGGTCAGCCTTGTCAGCGTCCTGTTCGTTGAAATAGCGGCCTTTTATCAGCGCGCCACCGAGCGCCGTAAAGTAATTCGGACTTATCGCCTCATAAAGAGCCGGCTCGTCTGCAGCCAGCGGTTTGTCCACACGATTCACTTGAAAGGTCAGATAGGGGAAGACTCCCTGCGTCGTGACCGCTGCGGCTTCGACTTCCGGGAGACCAGCCACCAGGGCCTGAAACTGACTGATCAGTTGCGTCTTCTCGGCCTGCGACGTGTTCATCGGGAGGTTGAGGCTGATCCCGAAGACGTTGTGAGGATCGAAACCAAGTTGAGTACGTTGCAAAAACAGAAAACTCTTCACGAGTAAACCGGCCCCGACCAGAAGCACGAACGCAAGCGCGACCTCAGCGACTACCAGCACGTTGCGCACTCGCTGCGTGTGGGCCCCTTCCGTGCCGCGTTGCCCGTCTTTCAGCACTTCGGTAGCTGACATTCGTGAAGCATGCATGGCCGGCACAATGCTGAAGACGACGGCGGTCAGCACAGTTACGCCTAAGGTGAAACTTACGACGCGCCAATCGGAGCGCACCCGATCAACGAGCTGAAGATAACCATATGTCTCCGGTAGCAAGGCCAGCAGTCCTGCCCGGGTATATAAGGCGACTCCCCATCCGCAAACCGCGCCGACGCCTGCCAGCAGCAAGCCCTCGGTCATCCACTGACGCAGCAGCCTTCCACGACTGG
>JBDTUW010000885.1:0-2410 GCA_040007555.1 Acidobacteriota bacterium
CAGCACCGTGAGGCTGACGGTTATCGCTGCAGCGGGGTGCGACACAACGTTCGCCCCCTCCGAGGCATGAGGTCTTTGCGGGATGATTTTGCGGGTTCGGCGCGGCACAGCGCGCGACACGTGGCATGAAAAACCGACCGTCATCACATCTGCTCTTTCTACTAGCCCTGATCGTCGTCAGCCTGGTGGCCTATCTTGGCATCTACAGGTCGGGTGTGGTCCGTGGATACGCCCCCTCGCTGCTGGTGGCGGCTCGCGATCTGGCGCTCTACCTTCCCGTCGGCGCCTGTCTGGTGTGGCTGGTTAAGCGACGCCGATTTGCCGGTGACCTGACGCTCTTCAGCGCGGCCATTCTTCTCTTCAGCATTGGGCAGGTGATCCAGTTCCGGCTCTTCACCGATCCTGAATATAGCGCCCAGCAGAAATCGTCGGCGCGTCTGTCAAAGACCAATACCCTTCGTCAGCGTTACATCAATCAGTACTACGATGCCGAGAAGAAACGGGCCCTCTTCGGTGATCCGAACTTCCAGATTCCTCTCGATTCGGGTCGCACGGACGAAGCGAATTACTGGACAGTAGGCCGCGTCGCGACGTCGATCTCCACCTGGCTTCCGATCTTCGCGCTGCTGGGGTTTGGAATTGCATTTAGCCTGGCGTCTCGCGACGATGTCTTGCTCTTGCTTCAGCGATATAGCTTCCTGCTCGGTGTCTTGACGGCGATCCCATTTGCTTTGATCGCCATCTACTACTCAAGTGGAGGAAAGTTCCTTGGCCGCACCACGCCGTGGGAACCTGTCAAGCTCAGCTTTCTAGTAAGCTACGCGGGTGTGCTTGCGGACCAGTACCGAAATCTCTCGAGAACGCGCTGGGGGTTGCCGCGGCTGAGATTTCTGCTCCCGTTCCTCTTCATTGCGCTGCTTCCGCTGGTGCCATTCTTTGCGCTTTCGGATTTTGGCCAGATGCTGGTCTTCAGTGGAGCGTTTCTGACGCTTTACGTCGTCGCAGTCAGGCGGCTGCCTCAGATCGCCATCGCGGGTTTGAGCGTTGCGCTCCTGCTGGTTGCGGCCATCGTCGTCACCGGGTTGGTCAAATCATTCACCGTTAAGTCCGAGACCAACGCTTCGTTCGTCGAGAAGCTTAAGGACGTCCCCAGTCGTGGCGTTCCCCGTCGTCTGCATCAGCGGTTCTATCTTTGGTTGAATGCGGGTGTGCCGCCCGATCCGGAGACGACCTGGTGGTGGGAACGTGATGCTGAGCTGGCCGATGCGCGCGGTCTGTCGAACGAAGAGGCGTGGTACAATTCTTATGCATTTCAGCCGTCGCAGGCACTGTTCGGTATCGCCGATGGCCACTTCCTCGGTGAGGGTTTGGGTAGAGGCTTTCCGGAGATCGTGCCGATTGCAGACTCTGACTTCATTTATGCGGCATTGGCTGAAGAGACAGGACTGGTTGGGGGCGCTTTGGTGGTTCTGACTTTCATCGTGCTGATCGGTGCCGGCTTACGAACCGCGATCGAAGCCAGTGACATGTTTACGAAATTGATCGCAGCCGGGATTACCGCCTTTATCGGCCTGCAGGCCATCGTCAATATTGGCGGAGTCGTTCGGATGTTGCCGATGACGGGGATTACGCTCCCATTTGTCAGCCATGGTGGCTGGTCTCTCATGACCAGCTTCGCCATGCTCGGCGTGCTCATGGCGATTTCACATCGTAGTCGCAGCCTCATGGGAAATCTGGTGGGGAAGCGGGCGGAGAATCAGGCCTGATTCGGGGGTGCCTCTCGGCATGAAGTTGACGTTTGGAGCAGTCACCGACCGCGGGCTCAACCCAAAAAGGGCCGCCAATGAGGATCGCTTTCTGGTTCTCGAGCAATCAGGGCTCTACCTTGTTGCCGATGGAGTCGGCGGAAGGAAGGGCGGTCAGGTAGCGAGTCAGACGGTGGTTGATGTCTTCACCGAGATGTTCGCGAAGACACGCGTCGCGGACGTCGCGCTGACTGTCGAGGCTGCAGTCATCGAAAGCAACCGGCGTATCTTTGAAGGCTCAGTGGCCAGCAGTGAACTCGAAGGAATGGCCACCACCGTGGTCGTTCTCGCTGTCGATGGCGAAGAAGCGATCATCGGCCACGTCGGCGACAGCAGGGTCTACCGGTTCGAGCGCGGCGCCCTTCATCGTGATACTGAAGATCACAGCGAGGTCGGCGAGGCGGTCCGGGCAGGAGTCATCTCCGCTGCGATGGCGGCTCGCGATCCGATGCGTAACGTATTGACTCGCGCGGTGGGAGCCGAGCCTGATGTCGAAGGTGATTTCAAAAGCATACCTCTCTCACAGGGAACACGGTTCCTCCTCTGCAGTGATGGAATCACACGGCACCTGACGGATGCGTCCCTGTCAGACCTTCTCTCGTCCC
>JBDTUW010000886.1:0-2408 GCA_040007555.1 Acidobacteriota bacterium
GACGCCGTAAGGGCGATCAACATCATTAGAGAGGAAAGGAAAGAAATCGTCAGTCTTCGCCTGGTAGTCATGCAATTTACTTCAATTCCGAGGTTAGTCGCGACCAACACTCTTCGCGCACCTGAATCCGGTGTAGCTCAGCGTCGCCTCGTCCGTTTTGTTCTGATCATCTGCCCATCGGAAGCTTGCAGTCGCCGTTTCCGGAGGATCCGTGAAATGGCCGCCGCGCAAGACCTTCAGCTTATCAAGGTCCTCGAATGGCTTATTATCGTAAAGTCGAAAAAAATCCTGTACCCACTCACTCACGTTCCCGGTAAGATCATAAACGCCAAATCGGTTGCGATCTTCCTTGTATGTCCCGACCGGTGCCGGGCGCTCCTTTCGGCTTCCGCCCTGAAAGACATTCGCAAATCCGGCCTTATATTCGTTACCCCAGGGATAAAGGTAGTTGCGGTCGCCGCTGCGGGCGGCATATTCCCATTCCTTTTCCGTAGGCAGCCGCCTTCCCTTCCAGGTCGCATAGTTGTTCGCATCAGTCCAACTGACAAAAGTCACGGGCAGCTCCGCGTCCTCCGGTTCGTATGATCCGTTGTTCTTCCAGTGACGGGGTGCAGGGTATTGCTTGGCCTCAACGAACTCTTTGTATCTGCGGTTGGTCACTTCGTTGATGTCCAGGTAAAAGGAATCGACTTTGACGGCATGAGCCGGACCCTCGATGTTGACCCCTTGATAGAGCCTGCCGCCCTGATTTCGGCCCATCGTGAACTCGCCACCGTCGATCAGGACCATTCCCTGAAAAGAGTTGTCCTGCCCCGGTTGGCCTGTTTGGCCGCCAGCGACTTTCTCTCCCCCGCTGTTGCGCTGGATAACCCAAACTATCAGCACTACACCCAGCACAACTGCTCCAATGATGATCGGTATGCGCAGTGTCTTGAAGAGGCTCCCTGACGCAGCATCAACCGGTGGTTGCGTGACTACTCCGGACGGTTTAGGTGGCGCCGGTAGCCCCGGGGAGGAAATCGCGCCGAGGGCATCTGTCTGGGATCGGGGCTGCACCACGGTCATTCGCGAAAGATCACCGGAAGGGACCGATGGCTCCAGGTTGGCCGGTTTGCCAACCATCGTCGGCAAACTCGCAGCAACTCTAATCTCGCCCGAGGCGGTGAGGGAGGCCGTGAGGTCTGCGCTCAACTCTGCTGCTGATGCCTGTCTCGCCGCGGGATCCTTCTCCATCGCTCGCATAACCACTTCTTCGACGGGCCATGGAATGTTGGGATTGATCTCACGAAGCGGCCGCGGCGCTTCCTTTATGTGCTTGAGGACAACTTCAATCGGAGTCTCGCCGGTAAACGGCAGTTGCCCGGTGAGCATTTCGTAGAGGATGACGCCGAGACTGTAGATATCTGAGCGGCTATCGAGTTTCTTGGCGCGGCACTGTTCAGGAGACATGTACTGAGGCGTGCCAATCAGCATTCCAGCCTCAGTCAACGTTTGTTCGAAACGACTGGGAGTATCAGGAAGGCCCTGTGAATCGCTGGGGCTCTCTCGCTCTCGCAGCTTGGCAATGCCGAAGTCGAGCACCTTGACCACTTCGCCTTGTTTCAGTGCGGCGGTTTGCGCGGGTTCCTGGACAATGATGTTGTCGGGTTTTAGATCGCGATGGATGACGCCGCCCTGATGAGCAGCATCAACGGCGGCACACACCTGGCGCATCATCGCGATCGCGCGTTCAGGATCAAGCACCTTCTCGCGCCGCAGCAGGTCTCTCAGGGTTTCTCCCTGAACCATCTCCATGACGAGGTAGACGACGCCCTGGCTGGAGACGCCAAAGTCGGTCACTTGAATCGCGTTTGGATGCTGAATGCGGCCGGCCGCGCGCGCCTCTCGTCTGAATCTTTCGATCGCGGACTGATTGGAGACCAGCTCCGGATGAAGCACTTTGACGGCGACTCTGGCATCGAGGTGAACATGCATCGCCCGATAGACGACACCCATGCCACCGCGACCGAGGACGGTTTCGATCTTGTACCGCCCATCCAGCGTCTGCCCAATGATGGTATCAACCAGAATCAGACGCTGGCCGCATTGAGGACAGAACGTCAGCGAGCGATCAAACATGCTGTCGCACTTTTCGCACTTCTTAGCTTCGAGAGTTTCCATCAGGCATGGTCCAGAATATGTGTCGAGAAACAGAGTGAGCCGCGATCCTCTGCCGCTTGCAGGTGAATTCCGCGACCGGTTTTCTGGCATCGGTTCGCGGCGCGGCAGCTTAAATGGTATGCATCCCGCGAGAGTATAACGCAGAGAATCACGATTTTGTAGCAAGGCCCATGAATTGGTAAAGATCACCAACGCCCGCAAGGACTGTCACAGCTCACGGGCGTCGCAAGATGCAATCGTGACGATCA
>JBDTUW010000887.1:0-2407 GCA_040007555.1 Acidobacteriota bacterium
ATTGGTGGAGAAAAAGGTGACTGATGAATAGTGGTTTCTGGCCGATTCTGAAAGAGCGTTTCCAGGGACGTGCAGGGGCGGGAGCGGTGCGTAAAAACGCGCGAACCGACTCCTCCTCCAGAGTGGAAACGACGTATCGCCCAAGTCTCTTGCTCCGTTTGTTGCACACCTATTAGCCTTAATAGCGGTTTCTTCGAGCCGACGGCGGGCCCTACTTCATGGAGGAAAGCCAGCAAATGTGGAGGATGCTATGAAGATCTGGTCTTTTGAAGATTTGGAGCGGGAGACGGGACTCGAACCCGCGACGTCCAGCTTGGGAAGCTGGCATTCTACCACTGAATTACTCCCGCTCACTGAAGGCGTAACCTATCACAGCACCGTCACGCGCCGCAATAGTCGCTTTCAATGACGGTTCCCGCAATCAGCTTTCATCGCCTCTGGCAGCGCGCAAAAATCACTCTTTCCGGCTACCGAGGAACTTGACCAGTCGATCGGGATAGTTCGTCACGATCCCATCTACATCGCGCGCGACGATCTTCCGAAAAGTCCTCTCGTCATTCGCCGTCCACACAAATAGCTTTCGCCCTTCGCGCCGCATCCGATCAACAAGCATTGGCTGGCAAAGCACTGTCTCGATGCTGACCACCTCAAAGTTCAAGCGTCGTGAGAGCGTCCACGGAATGGACTCGCGTGAGAGCGAGAACGGATTCAAGGTCGGAACTCCGACGATCAACCCCAACCGGATGTCGTCGATCTGCTCGCGAAGCTGGCGCATCAATTTCAAATCAAACGAGGCCAGTAGCGCATCTTTTTGAAACCCCATCTCGCGCACCGTCCTGACCGTTTCCGCCCCGGCCCCTGGGTCCTTTATCTCGAGGTACAACTCGACGCGGCCCCTCGCAAGCTCGATTGTCTCGACGAGCGTCGGCACACGTTCGCCCTTTCCTGCATCCGCCTTCCGCACTTCGCCGAGAGTCTTTTTTGATATGCGACCGGGACGATCAGTGGTTCGGGACAGGTCATCATCGTGAATGACGACGACGTGACCATCCAATGTCTCGTGAAGGTCGAGTTCGATCATCTGCGCGCCCTGCGCAATCGCCATCTCAAAGGAGCGCAATGTATTCTCGGGTTCGTAACCGGAGGCGCCACGATGGGCAATCACGATTGGATCTGTTGTCGGAGACGATATTTCTGGCATTGAGTCCGGTATGCTCGCTGTTTCTCTCTCTCTTGCGGTTTTCCTGGTTGCCGGGATAACCGGGATTGCGTAAGCTAATTCGCGAATGACGGAATTGCAAGACACACCACAATCAAAAACGGACGCTCGCAGCATCTACGACCGGCTTTACGAATTCGCCGAGCTCTCACAGTATTCGTTGAAACAGCGGCTCATCATTCGGGTCGCCGGCGTTCTGCTCTTCTGGCTCATCCGCGTCATTGGCGTCACCCTCAAATATGAAGTGATCGGCTGGGAGAACTATACGGAAGGGAAGCCGCTCGTCTACTGCTTCTGGCACAACCGAATTCCCATTGCGACACACTTCTGGCGGCGGCGTGGAATCATCGTTATGTCGTCGCGCAGCTTTGATTCCGAGTATATCGCGCGGTTCATTCAGCGATTTGGCTATGGGGCTGCAAGAGGCAGCTCGACGCGGGGAGCGCGCTCGGCATTGATTCAAATGATTCGCGCGGTCAGAGGTGGAAAGAGCGCCGCATTTACGGTTGATGGTCCGAGAGGGCCAATCTATGAGGCCAAACCAGGCGCCGTTCTGCTCGCAGCGAAGTCTGGTGCCGCGATCCTGCCGTTCTCGATCTCACTCAGCCGCTGCTGGGAACTTCCGAGCTGGGACCGAATTCAGATCCCAAAACCGTTCGCGCGCGCCGTCGTTGTCATTGGTGAGCCTTTCGACGTTTCTGATACCGGAGCTGAAGAAGAGACGCGGAAGCGAGAGTTGCTGCAGCGTGTACTCCTGCAACTGCGAGAGAGAAGTGATCATGCCATTCAACCCCGGTAGTCGTCACGCATTCCCGTGGTCACCGTGCAAAGGGTTCGACGCTTTCCGCGCTCACCGCTGGACGGCGGGTGCGACGTAGGCCAGAATAGTTTATGAGAAGAGTCCTTCGCGCGCGGGCTGCGCCTCCAGCTCTCGACGTCAGTCTCGTCACTTCCTTTGTTGGACCGATACCACATCAGCATGTTGCGCAACGGAAAGCAGCGGTGACAAACTGGGTCTTTCCGAGCGATGATCCTGGCACTTGTGGTGACGATCCTCGGCGCCCTGCTGACCATGATTGTCGAGGCAAGCGGGCCGATCGGGATCGAGCTGAAGTGTGTCGCCCTCAGAGATGTTTAGATTCTTAGTTTTTGAATCTGCGCAGAACGAGTCTAACAATTTCAAGCAGC
>JBDTUW010000888.1:0-2403 GCA_040007555.1 Acidobacteriota bacterium
AAAAGCAGTAAGCGCCACGGCGATCAATTGCAAGGCATGGTCGATCGCGCAGGCGAGGAAGCGATTGCCAATCGAGGCCAACGCAAATTGCAACTCCACGTGTTCGGGAGTCTCGATGGTGAGGGTTTCTCCTGGCATCGCTTGGCGAAGACTAGCGCTCAGACTCTACGTCACACACAGACTTGGGTCACGGCTGCTGAGGAAGATCAGCGTCGAGCTGGCGACCCATTGACTCGGGTCGGGCGACATATCGCGCAAACCGGTCGGAGTCGATCGTGACCTGCATTACCGTGGCCTCAGACGGCCGCACTTCGACAATGATCAGCTCCTGACCATCACCGATCGACCGAAAGTATACAATAGTCTGCTCGCCTGTTCTCCGCAGATGTTGCCGAAGCAGCGGCCTCCACGCCGGATTGAGGGCTCCTCGAATGACATCGGCGAGGCCGTTCCGCTCGCTCAATTCCGTGACGCGCGGTCCTTCGAAAAAGGCAACCATCAATCTGCGAAAGCCAGGAGGACGAGTTATCGGCGCCAGTAGGTTGGCGACTCCGAGAAACGGGATTCCGGAGCGCTTTAGCTGACAGTGCGCCTCCAGGTGACGTGCAATCAGGTTGAACTCACGATCTCCGGCTGGCGCGACCGAGAAGGCGACGGAAAGCGCAATCAAGATCAACAGGATCTGAATGGTGCGCCGATGGAGTTCCGTCATTTCAGTCATTCCTTTCGCGGACGTGGAACCTTTTCCAGGTTCAACTGCGGAATACCGAATTTGCCCTCGAGTTGACTGAGCTTCTCGATGTCGATTGGCCCAATGATATTGACAATGACCAGTTCAGACGGCTCGGCGGCGATGATCGCGAGCCCCGAGATGGACCCACCCTCAACCCAGGT
Source organism: Acidobacteriota bacterium (assembly GCA_040007555.1). Classification (GTDB taxonomy): domain Bacteria; phylum Acidobacteriota; class Blastocatellia; order RBC074; family RBC074; genus JANNRD01. The sequence continues at coordinate 895 of JBDTUW010000888.1, forward strand.
GAAGACCTCCACCGCCTCGCCATCGCGTTTGCTCCGGACACCGACAATCTTCGACCATCCGGGTCCCCGAAGCTGATTCCTCAATGCATCAACATCAGCTGTTGCATATTCGCCAGGTTTGTCGAAATGAAGGACCCTGACATAGACGCCCTTCAATCCCTGGATCAGTTGCTTGATTGCCGCTTCATCCGGTTTATCAGACCTCAGAAATTTTGCTGCGACCTGCAGCATCTGACTGTCAAGTGAGACGTCAACCGATTCAGCCGCTTTGGCTGAGAGTTGCTCAAGATGCTCCAGCGGTAGCTTCGCGCCCTGCCCCCGCACCTCGTTACCAAGGCAGAAGGACAATCCGATAAGTAACGCACTGAAAAATGTCGCTTTCGGCGAAAATGAAATCATGATTATTTCGCGACGTAGCCGCGGCGCGTTCTCAACGCCACGCCTTCGCGTTTTACCTCAACATTGATTTTTCGGAATTTGCCATCGCGGCCGCTGTTCTCGGGCGAGTAGGCGAGGCTGTAGAGCATGCGTAATTCGGCGGAAACGCGCTGATACACTCCGTCCAGATCGTCCTCGTTATCGGCCCTGAAAACGCACCCAGCGGTGCTCTCCGCGAGTGACTCAAGTTGCTTGAGCGCGGTCTGACGCGGTCGAAGCCTTCGTTCCGTCATCCGCTGACGGGCTCGCTCCTTGAGTTCCGGGTCCTGCAACTGCTTAACGATGTCGGTCAGCTCAGAATCGAGATAGATCGGATAGATCGTCACGTCCTCTTCTGCCGCACGATCAAGCACGGCATCAAACAGGCGTTTGCTGCCGCTGCCTTCGCTCAGCAACCGCTCATCTACGCCATCCGTCAGCACAACAACCGCTTTCCGCGTGTCGTTCACCTTGGCAAGGAGATCGAGCGTCGTCCACATGGCGTCGTAAAACGCCGTTCCGCCGGACACCTTCTTTAAGGATCCCAGCCTTTCCTTGATCAGGTTCCGATCGGTCGTGAAATCGGAGACGACATAATACTCACGCGTAAAGGCAGTGACCGCGACTCGATCCTGCGGGCTGAGTGAATCAACAAACTTCTTTGCCGCGTTGAGCATGACCCCTCGCCTGTCACTGGTACTGCCACTCAGATCGAGCAGAAGCACGAGGTTGATCGGCGCAGTCACGGGATCGAAATAGCTGATCTCTTGTCTGATTCCATCCTCGTAGACGATGAAGTCTTCGCGCGAGAGACTCGCGAGAGGCTTGTTGGCCTTATCAACCGCCTTCACATTGAGATTGACGAGTTGCGTATCGATTCGAATCGCATCCTTGGATCCAAGCTCCGGGGATCCAAGCTCCGGGGATCCAAGCTCCGGCGACCGCACTTCTGGCGATGGAAGCTCCGTCGTCGATGAAGCCGCCGCCCCCACTGCCGACGCTACCGGTGGCGGAGGATCACCCTCCCCGCTAGTCCCGATGTTCGTTTCCTCACCGGTATCCGCTTTCAAAGCAGGACGCAAGGGAGGTGCT
>JBDTUW010000889.1:0-2402 GCA_040007555.1 Acidobacteriota bacterium
GTTGACGGTTAGCGTGAAAGCAATCGCTCCCGCGAGAGCGCTCGACGGGTTGAGGCCAGTCAGTACGGCCACTGGATTTGTGATGGTAAAGGTCGCACCTACCGGCGACACACCGCCACCTGGGGCCGGATTGAAGACAGTCACAGTGGCATTACCAGCGACCGCAATGTCGCTCGTCAGAACCTGCGCCTGCAGCTGAGTGCTGTTGACAAAGTTGGTAGCTCGGTTCGCGCCATTCCACCTGACAACCGCTCCATTGACAAAGTTGGTGCCGTTCACGGTCAACTGGAAGCCGGCCCCGCCGGCAAGCGTCGTTGTCGGCGAGATGTTCGAAACTGTCGGGACTGGATTGGATGAGGCCCCGATGATGATCGACCCGCTGCGGACGCAGGTGACCAATCCCCCTCCTCCACCAATTCGGCGTAGTCTGTTGTTGTTCGTATCTGCGAAGTAGATATCTCCGCTCGGCGCGACTACGATGCCGACTGTCTGTGGCAGCGGGACGGTGCCTGTTCCTACTCCGACATCGATTGTCGGCGGAGAAATATTGAGGCGAGCGCTACTGGCTGGCCCGCCATCGCCTGAGAACCCCTGAGATGTGCCGGCAAAGGCTGTGACTACGCCAGCAGCGGACACCTGCACGATGCGGTGGTTTCCGGCTGTGGTCACATATGCCGTGCCATCCGACGCCAGCGCGATGTCGCGAGGTGAGCTCAAACCATTTGCAAACTGAATAAAGGTACCGCTCCCGGCCGCTGTCTCTCGAAGCAGGTTGCCACCATTGGTGTCGACGGCATGCACTACTCCAGCCGCCGAGATACCCAGCCCGGTGACCTTGGTAAATGGAATGCTCGCGTTGGTCACGTTGCCGGTGCTGGCGTTGATCTTTCGAACAGTATTGTCGCCAACTGCGGTCACATAAATGTCGCCACTGGGAGCGACCACGACATCCGTCAGTCCCACAAACTTCGAGGTTCGAGCGAAGCCGAGTTCAGCGCAGCTACTCGGAACCGGTTCGCAACCCGCGATGCGTGCCATCGAACCGGCGGGAATTACAACCGGAGCGGGTGAAGCGGGGTAGAACGTGACCGGGCCGGCACTCGTGTTGATAAAGCGCAGCGCGGAGGTCTTTGTCCCGGAGAAGCCGGACGGATAGGTCGGACCGCCAGTGGAATCGGCGACATAGACGCCCTGGGAAGTGATGAAGATGCCCTGGGGATTCGAGAAATTGCCTTGGCTTGCCGGGATCACATCACCGGATCCGCCGGGACTGGTGTTGACTGAGACAGTTGATCCGGGCGGCACGATCTGTTGTGAAAATGTGCCTGGGAAGAGCGTCACCTGGCTCGCCCCGCGGTTGTGGAACCGAAGCCGATTGACGAGCAGCGAGTCTGTGCTCCAAAGGTTGTTGCTGGCGTCGACTGCGACACCGATCGGCCCTGCGAGGTAGGCTGCTGTTGAAGGCCCTCCATCGTATGGAAAGTCGAGGCCCTTGCCGGCGATCGTCTGGGCCGTACCGGCGGCGACTGCGACACCTGCGAGGGTTACGGTACCTCCCGAACGGTTCAGGTAACGAAGCCGCGATCGACTGAGCGGTCTCTGGTCGATGATGAAGATCCCGTTCGCATCACCCTCAGCGCCGGCTTCCTGGGACTCTCCCGGGAATCCAGCACCTGTCAGCGCGAATGTCGCGCCCGCTATCTGGCCACCATCACCGCACGGCGGACTCGCTTGATAGTTGCAGGCGACAAAACTCTGGCCCGCGATGACACCTGCGCCGCCAGTAACCTGAACGATAGTCTGTGACGAACCATTGGCGACAAAGACGTTGCCACCAGCAATAGCAAGACCGTTGTTGAAGGGTCTGCCGGCCCCAACAGCATATTGCCCAAGAAGGGTCGCGCTACCCGCCGCAGTCGCCGGGCTGACGCGGATCACTCGCGAGTGCCCCGTATCTGAAATGATCAAATTCCCGTTCGCTTCAAAATCGATCGCGCGCGGCTGCCTCAGTGGGATGGTATTCGCCTGCCCTCCTGAAAAGCCATCACTCTCGTTTGATGCGGCCCCATTGCCGACGATCGTTGACGTCGCACCGGTTGTCGGATCAATCCGGAAGACGCGGTTGATGCCTGTGGTCGCGTCCGAGACAAAAACGGCGCTATCACTCGGGTTGACCGCAATTCCCGCCAGGTCGACGCCAAAGCCACTCGAAGCGAGCGTCCGGACGTTGTTCGGACCAAGGGTCCCGCCACCGATGGTGATCGTCACATTCCCGACGTTCAGCGCGCGGACGGTGCTATTTTCAATGAAGTAAACAACGTTCCCGTCGTTACTGACGGCGACCCCGCGAAGGACCGAAAGATCCATGTCCGTGCCCAGGGCGTTTTCGGCGTTGAACAGCG
>JBDTUW010000890.1:0-2400 GCA_040007555.1 Acidobacteriota bacterium
GGCGCTTCTGTTTGGAGTCAATGCTCATGACCTCTCGGTCTTTGCATTGATCTCGATGGTGCTGATCGCGATTGCGGCGTTTGCTTCGCTGGTGCCGGCAAGACGGGCCACTCGAGTCGATCCGCTGGTTGCGCTCAGATACGAATGATGTCGATTCTGGGTTTTTGATTTTAGATTTTAGATTTTAGATTTTGGATTTGAGGATAATTTTGAATTTGGGATTGTGGATTTGAGGATTCACTTCACCTTCACCCTTTGCGGCTTTGTGCCTTTGAGTTTGAAAACGGCCCGCAATAGATACGATTGCGACGCATATGCAAAGTTTCCTTCAGGATGTTCGCTATTCTCTCCGCCTTCTGGTCAAGAATCCGGGTTTCGCCCTGATTGCCGTTATCGCTCTGGCACTGGGGATCGGCGCGAATACCGCCATTTTCAGCGTCGTTAACGAGGTGCTCCTTCGGCAGTTGCCCTATCGGGAACCAGACCAGCTCGTCATGGTGTGGGAACACAATCGGCCGCGTTCGCGGGAAATGAACGTCATCTCGCCGGCAAACTTTCTTGACTGGCAGGATCAGAACTCCGTCTTCGAGCAGATGGCCGTCTTCGCCGATCGCCGTTTCAACCTCACAGGAATCGATGACCCGGAAGAAGTTCCAGCACAGATGGTATCGGTCAATCTCTTCCCAATGCTGGGCGCCGGGCCAGCTCTCGGTCGAGTTTTCAGCACGGAAGATTCAACTCCCGATGGGCCGGCCGTCGTTATTCTCAGCAACGCTCTATGGCAGCGCCGTTTCGGCGCTAACCCGGCCATCGTCGGGCAAACCATTGCTCTCAGTGGGAACAAATACACTGTCGTTGGCGTCATGGCGCCTGAGTTCCAATTCTTCATAAAAGAAGCCTCCTTCGGACGACGCGCCGCTGAGATGTGGGTGCCGGTCCGATTCGCTCCAAGTGACCGGATCCGCCGGGGACGGTACATGTCAGCAGTCGCAAGGCTAAAGCCGGGAGTTACGCTCTCGCAGGCCCAAGTTGAGATGAACGCCATCGCCAGCCGCATCGAAACACAGTATCCGGATTTCAATACCGGCTGGGGTGTCAATCTGGTTCCACTCGCGAAACAGATAACCGGCGAGATCAGACCTGCTTTGCTCGTTCTTTTCGGAGCCGTAGGCTTTGTACTCCTCATCGCTTGTGCAAATGTGGCGAATCTGATTCTTGCGCGAAGCTCAGTCCGAGCCAGGGAAGTAGCCATTCGTGCAGCACTGGGCGCCAATCGTCTGAGACTGATCAGACAACTCCTCACAGAAAGTGTGATGCTCGCCTCCGTCGGCGGGGCAATGGGTCTGCTCGTCGCCTATTGGGGAGTCGATCTGCTGATCGCACTTGCGCCGCAGGGCTTGTTGCAGATCAGCAGTGTGACCCTCGACTATCGCGTCCTCGGTTTTACCTTCGGCACAACATTATTGACGGGACTTATTTTCGGGATCGTGCCGGCGATAGCAGCCTCGCATCTGGACTTGAATAATGGGCTGAAGGAGGGTGGAAGGGGCGCAAACGAAAGTGCGGGCGGCCGCCGCCTGCGAGCAACTCTTGTAGTCGCCGAGATAGCTCTCGCCCTGATCCTGCTCGTCGGCGCAGGCCTGTTGATTCGCAGCGCGGCGCGACTTCAGGCGGTCGATCCGGGATTCAACTCAAAGAATCTCCTTACCATCCGCCTTCAACTTCCCGGATCGAAGTACGGCGAGGAGCATCAGATCGTCGCCTTCTATAGGGATTTGCTGCGTCGGGTCGAGGCTTTGCCTGGAGTCCAATCCGTCAGCGCCAACGCCTTTCCACCATTCACCGGGCCCGGTTCCGCAACTTCCTTCTTCGTTGAAGGAAGACCAAAACCGCCAGCAGGGCAGGATCCAGTGGCCGACGTCAGGGTAGTAGACCCGAAATACTTTCAGACGATGAGCATTCCGCTTTTGAGCGGTCGCACGTTCAGCGATGCCGAGGCAACCGAGGCAAGGCACGTCGTGATCATCAACGAGGCGCTCGCCAAGCAGTACTTCCCGGGTCAGAACGCTCTTGGGCAGCGACTGACGATCAACATGAAGGTGAAGGATGTTCCCAGCGAGATCATCGGCGTGGTCGGCGACGTGAAGCACGCCAGTCTCGACTCAAACGCGCGGGCCATGACGTACTGGCCCCACCCAGAGCTCGCATTTTCGTCGATGACTCTCCTGATTCGGACCGAATCTGATCCTCTCCAGCTAACCGGAGCAGTTCAACGCGAGGTCAAGACAATCGACAAAGATCAGCCGATTTCGGAAGTCCGCACGATGGAGCAATTGCTGGCGACATCGACGGCGCGTTCACGTTTTGTGGCCGTCCTGCTCGCGATCTTCGCTGGCGTCG
>JBDTUW010000891.1:0-2398 GCA_040007555.1 Acidobacteriota bacterium
CAACTGGCAACTGGCAACTGACAACTGACAACAACTGGCAACTGACCACTATTCCTTCCTCTGCACCAGCACCTTGAAATGCGCTGCGATGCCGCCCGGCACAAACAATTGCTTCAGAGCAAGACGACGCTCGAGTGACTTCGACGTCTCCACCTCCGCGCCTTCTCCGATCCTGGCCACTCGATCCAGTAACCCACGCTCGAGCAGGTAGTCAGTCTGTGATCCGAACGACACCAATTCGAGGTCAAACTCTGATCCATAATCGATCAGCGCGTCAAAGTTGACGCTCGCCGTCAGGTCTTGTTCGCCGATCCGATCAAGCGGCGCATCGCCGAGCCGATGCCGGGAAAAACACCGCAATGTTCCCTCGGGTCGCGCCGCCGTATAGAGAAACTCGGCTAACTCACCATAGTCGATCGTGATAACCTGGCCGCATTCGAGCTTCTCGGCCACCCGCCTCAGAGTATCGACTGCATCAAGGTTGATCTCAGCCAAGTGACCCTCGCGAAGCGGAACTCCAACGCGATGCCAGAAGTCCCAGAGCAACGGATGCGATATTTCATCCTCTTCAAAAAACAGCTCCCCGCTTGAAGACCTCGCGACGAATACTTCGAGCAACCTGCCACGGCTCCCTCGGATGATGTGCACCGGCAGCGCGTCAAAGAACTCGTTCGAGAAAAAGACCCCCCTCAACGGCTGATCAATTTTGTCGAGGCCGGAGATCCACCTAACGCAGGAAAATTCTCCGAGACGTTTCCGTTGCTGCCGCTCTAATACCGGACTCACTTCGCAGCAAAAGTAGCGCGTGCGCGAAAGAGCCTCCGGATAAGATGATCGCATCTCCGTCAGCACCTGCAGCGCGAAATCTCCATTGCCGGGACCAAGCTCGACGATGGTGAAATGCAGCGGACTGCCCAGCGAACGAAACAATTGTTCAAACTCGCTGGCCATGATCTGGCCAAACAACTCGTGAAACTGACCTGTCGTGTTGAAATCACCGCTTGGGCCGAAATGGCTGCGGTCGGTCATGTAGTAGCCTCGCTTCTCGTCGTAGAGAGCCGAGTACATGAAGTCGCGGAAGGTGATTCGATCGGACATCTTGACCGCGCAGGTAAGGCACCAGGAATAACAACTGGACCGCGGCAATTAGGGTTGTTCAGCTCAAGTCGGAGCAGCGGGGCTACTGCAGGCTTCCCTTTGAGGCGACATCGGCCTCTTCAATGGCTTCGGCGAGAGCGCGTTCTTCGCGCTTATCGGTGACCTTCCCGGCCAGAGCGCGCATTTCGACGAGTTGACGAGTCGCAGCCTTCTTTAGTTTGTCGAGAGCCTTGGCCACCAATGGATCGTTACGGTTCCTCGCCACTGCATCGTCAATCTTCTCCATCGCCTCCGAGAGTATCTTCTTGAGGTCGGTCAGCAACTCGAGCTTTGTCCCGGTAGGAAGCGGTCCCCAGCGTTCTTCTTCTTTCTTCTTCTGCGTCGGATTGGGATTGGTGAGGACCAGCAACCGCCGATCAGCGGCGCCAATAAAGATATCGATGCGCTGGTCGATGATCTGCATTTCGCGAACGAGGTCGGCTTCTTCCTCCGTCAGATGGTCTCTTTGTTGAGCCGCACCCACGGGAAGTGTCAGCGCCACGAGAATGAAATACAGAGCGTGAAGCCGAACTCTCAATGGGTACGTCATACTCCTCCTTCAGTTGCGTTTGCGTTTCGTCGGCGCTTCCTGAAGCTGCCGGCGGAGTGATGGCAAGCGCAATTTGACCTTCTCGATCTCCAGCTGATTGTCTGCGGAAGCGACTGTCATGAACTGTTCGTATGCCTTCATTGCCTGCTCGAGATCGCCAAGCTTATCAAAGCAGATGCCGATGAAATAGAGGGTGATCGCGGCGCGCTTCTGGTCGCCACGCGTCTGCTGTCGCTTGAGAATCCAGATGTATTCGGCTGCCGCTCCTGCAAAATCATCGAGTTCAAAGAGTGCGGTCCCAAGATTGGTGTGCGCGAAATATGCAACCTCGTCCTTCAGATTGAGTGACAGCACCTGGCGAAGAATCGGAACGGCATCCTGAAATCGACGCAGACGGACCATTGCTGAGGCAACACCGATCTGGTGGCGCGGTTCGCGCGGCTCCAGTTTGGCGGCCGACGAGTACTCGGCCAGCGCTCGTTCCGGCTGGGATGTGAGACTCAACTCGGCGAGCTGCGAATGCAGGTCTGCGCGATCCGGTTGCTGCTTGACGAGGCTTTCGAGTTGAGCAATCGCCTCCGGCGCTTTGCCTGAATCGATGAGCGCGACGGCCAGTCCGGTGCGGGCGTCAGTGTTGCCGGGCTCGGTCACAAGGACATTGCGAAAGATTGCGATCGCTTCGTCGAACTGCTTTACCTGTGTCAGCACCTC
>JBDTUW010000892.1:0-2397 GCA_040007555.1 Acidobacteriota bacterium
TAGGCGAGCAGAATCACGAACCGGTTGCGCACCGAGAACTCAATGATCCAGCCGATCATTTCTTACCCTTCTTCTCAGACATGCCTGGCATGTTCGGCATGTTGGGCATCGCGCTGCCGCCTCCCCCGGCTGGCGCTGACGTGCCGGTCTTCTGCTCGACGGCCTGTTTCAACTGCGTCTCCGAATCAATCAGGTATTGAATGTTGCGCGCCACCTTCTCGCCCGCCTGCAGCCCTGAGCGCACGGTGTAATACTCCTGTCCCTGCGTGCCGACTTTGATTTCGCGCAACGGGAACTTGCCGTTGCCGTCATCCACCAGCACGAGCTGGCGCATCCCTGTGTCAATCACCGCGTCTCGCGGAACGACCAGTTGCGGCGGCTGTTTCGCATCAAGGCTGACGTTGACGAACATGCCGGGTTTGAGTCGCAGACTCGGATTGCTGAATTCAAGCCGCACCTTCGCCGTGCGCGTCGTTGGCTCGATAAGCGGGTTGATGTAAGTGACGCGACCGGCGAGCATTGTGTTGTCCACGAGCGTCACGTCACCCTTCATTCCGACGCGGACGTTCATCAGGTCGCTCTCGTAGACGTCGGCCTCGACCCAGATCGTCGAAAGGTCAGCGAGTGTGTAGAGTTCGGTTTCCGGCAGGACGCGCATTCCAGGAAACGCCTTGCGCACTGTGATGACGCCCGATGCCGGTGCGTAGTAGGTCAGTGCCTTTCGCACTTTCCCTGTTTCCTCAAGCTCCGCGATCTGCTGCGGAGTCACGTCCCACAACTGCAACCGCCGGCGCGTGGCCTCAACCAGCGAGCCGCCCGAATCGCGCACGACCTTGAATTCACTATTGCCGAAATCCTGCCGAGCCTTGAGCGCAATCAGATATTCCTGCTGCGTGGCGACGAGATCGGGGCTGTAGAGCGTGAAAAGCGGCTGCCCCTGCTGAATCTGCTGCCCCTCGAAGTTGCCCAACGTCTGCTCGATCCAACCTTCGACTTTCGTGTTGACGCGCGTCATGCGTCGCTCGTCCGGCACAACCTGGCCCGTCGTGCGGACGGGCTGGTTGAAGGCGCGTGATTCGACAACGGCGGTTTGCAGTCCGAGGGCTTGCGCCATGTTTGGGTCAATCGTGATGACGCTGGCCTGCTGGCTGGCTGCCTGCTCCATCTCGACGGCGAGTTGCCCGGCGGGCACAGCCGGTATCGGCGGCGGGGCTTTCTCCCAAAAGCGAAACTTGCGAGCGACAGGTGTCTCGCGCAGCCCGGGCGCGAAGGCGAACGCGGCCAGCGTAGCCAGCGCCGCAATAAGAACGGCAAGCACCAGTAGCGGGCGCCAGCGTCGTTTGAGCAGTGCGGTCATTCGTTTCATCGTATCCTCACTTCGTCAGTTCCACTCCCGTGAAGCGCTCCAGCTCGCCGAGCGCCTTCTGATAGTCGGCCAGCAGTTCGTAGTAATGCGTCTCGTAATCGAGCGCGCGCTTCAATGTGTTCAGGAGCGTAAGCATTTCAACTTGTCCCGTCTGGTAAGACGCGAGCGCGCTTTCGAGCGCGAGCGTCGCTTGCGGGATCAGCCCCTGTTCGTGCAGTCTGATCAGCCGCGCCGCAGTGCTTGAGCGCACGCGCGCCTCGCGCAGCTTGTAGCGGATGAGGGAAAGATTCGCGTCCAGGCGCGACTGCGTGGCAGCGAGGTTCGCGGCCTGTTCTTTAATCGCGTATCTCTGCTTGGTCGCGGCATAGAGCGGCAGCCGCAGCGTCACCCCATAGGTGTAGTAATCCGCAAAGAATGGCCGGTTGTGGTAAGTGAAGTTGAGGCCGACCTCCGGGTACTTCGCCTCGCGCTCGGCCAGCCGCAGCGACTTGTTGTTCCCGTCAATCTGGCGGCGGAGTTGCCTCAGGTCGGGCGCGTTCTCCGAAGCCAGTCGCGTGAGTTCTTCGAGCGGGGGAGGTTCCACCCTCATCTTCACTTCGGCGAGCGCGCCGATAGGCATCTCCGGATCGCGGTAGAGCAGGTTATTGAGTTGTGCTTCGGTGATCGCCCGCTTTGATTCGAGCATCCCCTGCTTGTCGAGCAGCTCGCTGATCTCGACGCGCACGTTGATCACGTCCACCTGCTGCGCCTTGCCGACGCTGTAGCGCGCCTCGGCCACCTGCGCGATCTTGTCGAAGATGTCTTTATCACGGGCGAGCACCGCCAGCGCGCGGTCCGTGTAGTAAAGGTCGTAGTAAGCCGCCTTCACCTCGTTTGTCATCCGCTGGGCCGCCGACGCATACTCCTGGAACTTCGCCTCGGCCCCGGCGTCCGCCACCTGGCCACGCAGCCGACGCACGCCGAACCATGGGAATTCCTGGCTGAAGGCGATGTCATTTTCGGCAAATCCGTCGTTGTTCCCGGTGAATGGA
>JBDTUW010000893.1:0-2395 GCA_040007555.1 Acidobacteriota bacterium
GCGTTTGCACGGGCCTGAACGACGGTACCTGCCCTGGATAGACCTTGACCAGAATGGTTAAGACTGCCAGCAGTAACATTGGTCTGATTCGCATGGTAATGGCTCCCGTAGGATGTGTCCCATCGCAAAGGCGAAAGGGTAGACGTGCGATGCGACCCTACCGTCGCGATTGTGGAATCAGCTTCATCTTCAAGCGCTCTGCCCCACGCACAACCTCGACTTCATACTCCTGATCGCCCTTCATCTCGCCGAGGGCATATGTATAATCATAAACATTCTTGATCTCACGACCCGCCAACCTGACGATCTTATCACCAGCCTTGAGACCGGATTTCGCCGCCGGCGAGTCCTCCCTCACGGCATCGAGCAGCATGCCATCATCTGATTCGGCATAGTTTGGAACGGTGCCTAAATAGACTCGAAAGCCCGACGAACGGCCACCCGACTGACTCTTCGCGAGGGTGTACACAGGTCGGGCATCTGTCCGGTCCAGCTCGCGCACGATATCAGAAATGAGCCCCACGATTTTGGCTTCGCCCTCGTAGTTGATCTTCTCAGCCGTATCTGACGGCTTGTGGTAATCGTCGTGAGTTCCCGTGAAAAAGAAAAGGACGGGAACCTGACGCGCATAAAACGACGAGTGGTCGCTTGGACCGAATCCATCTTCATTCAGCTGCAACGCGAACATTCCCTTGTTGCTGCCTTCAACCAGCTGGCGAAAGTTAGCGGCGGTGCCGATCCCACCGACCGTCAATTTGCCATCGCGCAGCCGCCCGATCATGTCCATGTTCACCATCGCGATACTCTGATTCAGCGGCGCGCCAGGATTGTTGACATAGGCCTTCGAGCCAATCAGGCCGGACTCCTCTGCTGTAAACGCAACAAAGACGACGCTGCGTCGAAGCTGTTTTCGATCAGCCGAGAGTATTCGAGCCAACTCCACCAGGCCCGCCGTTCCAGACGCATTGTCATCCGCGCCGTGATGAACTTCTCTTGAATTGGGTGCAAGACTGCTGTCATTGCCGTGGCCAAGATGATCGTAATGCGCTCCGAGAACGATGTACTCCCCCTTCAGCTTCGGATCGGTGCCCTCAAGAATGCCGACGACGTTGTACGCGGGTGCGGTCCGACGCGTGACTTCGACTGATAGCGAGGCATTTAGCCCCGCCAGCTTGTCTGAAGCGGATGGCCATTTGTCTGTTGCCTTCTCAAACATCTTCAATTCTGCGAGACCGCCCAATCCAAACCAACTCGCTGCCACCTGACGCGAGACGACGAGGACGGGAATGCCGGCTTCGCCCGCGGTCTGGTCATAGCGCAATTGCGCAAGACGCTCGTCGGCGAATTTCTCCTCGTTTGCAATGACAATTAATGCCCTCGCACCGTGATCTTTTGCTGCGATCGCCTTCCACCGCGAATCCGCATAGCGAGCAAACTGGCCGTGTGGATTGTCCCCATCAGGCGTTCCGGTGAATGCAACGGCGATCTTGTCGCGCGCGCTACCGTTGGCGTAGTCATCATATTTGACCTCCGCCGCAGTGATCCCATAACCGACAAACACCAGAGGAGCGCTGATCCCGGCGCCCTTGGATGCATATCCAATCGGCATCCATTCATTGCGCAATATGACCTGTCGATCGCTCTCGCCGGTGCGAATGCTCAACGAATTGTTCTGCCCCAGATCGACAGCAGCGACAAATGGAAGCTCCTGGAAGTAGCCGTTCCGAACCTTGCCAGTGTGGCGGCATTTCAGATCTGGCGTCGGGCAACCAAGGTTTAAGCGAGCGAATTCCGCAGCAAGATACTCAGCCGCCTTATCGGCGCCGGGCGTACCGGGACTGCGTCCCTCGAGCGCCTCCGACGCAAGATATGTGACATGCCTCCTGAGGAGCTCCGGGTCAGGCGTCGTGCTTTTTGCGCTTGCATGCTGAGCGGATGCGATGACCTGTAATGCATTGAGCAGAAGCAGCAGGCGCAGGCTTCGCTTAAAGTTCTTCATCTTTTCCAACCTCTCGTTTCGGTGGGACTGTAAATGCGTATTGTGCCGGATTTGGTCTCTGAGGGCTACCCGGATTGGGAGTTGGGCGTGGCAGGACGTAGGGGCAGGGCTTGTCCCTGCCCAGGCCTCGTGACCGCAATGCTACGGGACAGCGGGCGCTTCAATTCGGCTATCTCCGATGCGCTGAAGACCGCATTGCTACGGGACAACGGGCGGGGACAAGCCCCGCCCCTACGGTCGCTTCAATTCAGCTATCTCCGAAGCGCTGAAGTTCCAGCGATTTAGCAGCTCGCTCAATTCTTCCTCGGCTGATTCACCGTTATTGCGCACCTCTGCCACGGTCCGGCTGAATCTCGGCGCCGGCGCCGGTTGTCTCACACCATCGATCTCGATAAA
>JBDTUW010000894.1:0-2386 GCA_040007555.1 Acidobacteriota bacterium
ACTTGATCCTGCGCCCAAACATCAATAAGAAGAGTCACCTACGCGAGGAGGCGAGCTGATCGAAGTGGTGTTTGTTTTCAGCTAATAGACAGTCTGTTATGAAGCACTTCAATGCTAAAGGCCCATTGTCGTGAATATCGAAGCAGAGTTGCCTTTGCGACGTCATAATGCCTTGGCTCGCAGCTCGAAGGACAGAGGAAATGCTTCTCTCGCAGTCAGTTACAACGCATTAGTGACGTGCAGAGCGGCAACGGGCTTCCTCGTGCGTGGAGGAACTGGTCGCACTTTCGAATATGGCCTTGGATTTGCATTGGACTTAGGGTTGGGTCTGGAGGGTTTCCGTCCTGTCTCTGTCCAGACTAGACCTTGCGGCGTATTCTTAATCTGAGATGCAAACGGTTCGGCACAAATTCGGTGTTGCTGGTGCTTCGGCCTTTCTCAGCGTGGCGGTGCTGTTTCTACAGTTGTGCGGAGCCGTTTGTGCATTTTCCAGTTGCGGAATTTCTGGTACTGCGCCGAGTGCTGAACAGGAGAATAGGTCCAGTCATTGCCGTCTGGAGCATCGGTCACAGCCCGACGCTGATAAGTCGGCGCCGGCGTCGCCAGGGACTAATCAGCACAAGTGCCCAGAGCATGAAACGGCCGTGATGATGCCAGTCAGGAACTCGCCATCTGCTGCTGTCGCTCTGTACTTCTACCCCGTTGTCTTTGAACCGTTCGCCATCCCGTCACTCATTTCCTCACTGACCCACAGCGCAGGCATTTGGGATTCGCTCAAAGCGCCGCCACGCATCCCGCAACGATCCATCCTGAGAATTTGACCGCGCCGTTTGTCTGCAATCGCTGATGCAGGCTGGAAAGTGCCTGCGCGCGGCCGGTTGTGTATTCGCAATCCGGCTGCCACATGAATTATCGAGAAGGAGAATCACGGCATGCACTCTACCTCTACGCGCGCGGAGTGGTTTCATCGCACGAGGGCTGTTTTGTTCCTCGCAATTCCCGCCGTTCTGTCACTGGTGCTGATTGAGCTACAGACGCTAGCCAAGACGCCAGTCGCGACAACTGTTCAATCACCACCGTCAACAATCGATAAGCAGCGAAATCAGACAGACGGTGTTCCGTCGATAACATTGATCGACCTGGAACGAATGGCGCTGGAGGGCAATCCCACGCTGGCTCAGGCCGAAGCAGCGATCCGCTCCGCCGAAGGCCGCCGCGTGCAGGCCGGTTTGATGCCCAATCCGGTTGTTGGCTACAGCGGCAATGAGTTCGCCTTTCGCGCCTTCGGAGATAAGAGTGAGCATCTGGGGTTTATTGAACAGGCCTTCCCGCTGGGTGGGAAGTTGGGCAAGAGCCGCGCCATCTTCGCGCAAGAGAAGAGCCAGGCAGAACAGGAAGCTGTTGCCCAAAAGCAACGTGTTCTCAACGGCGTGCGGGTGCTGTTCTATCAGGCGCTTGGAGCGCAGGAACTCATCGAAGTTCGCACCCAGCTAGCGACACTCGCGCGGGACGCAGTGAAGACAACGAACGAGCTGTTGAACGTCGGTCAGGCTGACCGGCCTGACGCGGCGCAGATCAGAATTGAAGCCGCACGAGCCGAACTTGACCTGACGATGGCTGAGAACGATCGCGATCAGGTCTGGCAGGAATTGAGTGCCGTTATCGGCAATCCGTTCCTCAAACCCGCGCGGCTAATTGGCGAGTTGGATAAGGGGTTGCCGGTGCTTAATCAGGAAGAGTTGCTGGCAGATCTGGTGGCCAACAGCGCGGAGCTGAAACGTGCCAGGACCGGGGTCGAACGCTCCAAAGCATCGCTCGCCCGCGCTAAAGCCGAGATTGCTCCCGATCTCTTTGTGCGCGGTGGATTCGGGTACAACCGCGAACTGCTGGAGAGGGAGATTGCACTGAATCGCCGCACAGGGCCGGAAGCGCAGATCGAAGTAGGACTGCGCATTCCACTCTGGAACCGCAACCAGGGCGGGATCGCCGCCGGCCGTGCCGAGATGGACATAGCGGAGCGCGAAGTACGGCGCGTTGAGCTGCTGTTGCGCGCCCGCTTCGCCGCCTCGTTTCGCACCTACCTGAATGCGTTGCGCGTGGCGACGCAATACGAGAAGCAAATCATCCCGCAGGCGCAGAGCGCTTACGATTTGTATCGCACAAACTTTCGCCAGATGGCTGCAGCCTATCCGCAGGTGCTGATCGCCCAGCGGACTCTCTTCCAAGTCCGCGTCGAGTATGTGCGGGCGATGGTGAATACGTGGCAGAGCGCGGTGCTGCTGCGCGGCTACCTGGCCACGGGAGCGCTCGACGCGCCGGGAAGTACGATGACCATCGAAGACGGCAAACCGGCTAGTGCTGAGCCGGAGCGATAGGAGAATGGCCA
>JBDTUW010000895.1:0-2382 GCA_040007555.1 Acidobacteriota bacterium
GACGCTCCTTGCTCGGCATCAGATCGCGTCCAATGTAGTACTGGCCGGCAGCCGGAATGGCGACGACAATCGCGGTATCCTTGTTTATCCCGGCATCCTCGACCGGGTTGTCTCCCTGCGGCAGCGTCACCGTGACGCCCTGTTGCAGCAGCGGCGTGACCACCATGAAGATGATCAGCAAGACGAGCATGATATCCACCATCGGAGTAACGTTTATCTCCGACTGTAGATTGCTTGATCCTCCTCCACCACTCATACCCATAAGATTCTCCTCCTGGCAACGCTCATCGCGGTGAGCTTGCAGCGTCGATCCGGAATCCGAAACACCATTAACGATCGCGACCATCGGGTCGCCGAAAGACCGACGGTGTCCGACGGCTGAGCGCGTCGTCTGACGCGCCCAGCCGGGCCGGATCCGACATCAGATAACTTGCTACTTCTTCTGGCGCGATTTGAGGAAGTAATCAATGAGTTCCGCCGATGAGTTGTCCATCTCCACCACAAAGTTATCGACCTTGCTGGTAAAGTAATTGAACAGCCACACCGCAGGCACAGCGACAAGGAGGCCGAATGCCGTCGTAAAGAGCGCTTCGGCGATTCCGCCCGCGACGGCGGAGATACCGGCCGACTCGGCACTCTTCATACCCTGGAAGGCGTTGATGATGCCGAACACGGTTCCAAACAAGCCGACGAAGGGTGCAGTCGAACCGATCGTGGCCAGACCGGACAGGCCGCGTTTGAACTCGGCGATCTTGATCGCTTCAGCGCGTTGCAGGGCTCGTTTCGAAGCCTCGATATTCTCACCCGGAATCTCGCTCGAGAGCTGGTGAGCGCGGAACTCCTGCAGACCGGCGTTGACGACCATCGCCAGATGGCTCTTCTTGAACTTGTCAGAAATCGAGATCGCGTCGTCGATCTTTGCTTGCTTGAGCGCCATCGCAACCTTCGGCGCAAATTCGCGTGACTGCTTCTTCGCGGCGTTGAAGGTCAGATAACGCTCAACCATGATCGCGATCGACCAGATCGACATGATAAGCAGAATAAAGATCACGCCCCAGGCCACGGATCCGAGGTTGCGGATCATCGTCCCGATATTGAAAGCCTCTGCCGCACTCTGCTCCTGCTGAAAAGCGAATACAATAGAGACCAGGCCCATCCAGATTTGAGAAAGCACTATCGTCATGATGTCGAGATCCTCCAAAAAGAGATGCTGTGTTGAATCTTTTGTTGCCAACCTCACAATGCCCCTTGAGGGCAATTCAATGTGAGGAGAGCCAGATGCAGGTTACGCAGACACCTGCTGTAGACACCGGTGGAACCCTCCAGGTTCCGGAGTTTCCGGCGAGGTCACGTTCGGGGGAAGGAGCGGACACCCCCAAGGACGACCTATTGCAATGTAAAGTTAAAGGTCAGCACACCCTGGACCTTCACCGGGACGCCCGAAAGCTCCGTCGGCTTGAAGATCCACTGGCGCGCGGCCTGCAGTGCCGCCTCGCGAAGCAGTGGATGCCCGCCGACGACCTGCGCGTCAATCACTCGCCCCTCCTCGGAGATCGTGACTTGCACCTGAACAGCTCCCTGAGCGCGAGCTGCCTTGGCGATCGGGGGATACGGTGGTTGCACCTTCTTCAGCGCGCTGCCCTGCAAAACACCACCCGAAACCTTCAGTTCCTTGGGCGGTGGGGGCGGAGGCGTCGGATCTGGCTTCGGCGGCGGTGGGGGCGGAGGTGGCGGAGGCGCGTTACCGCTGCCACCCGGAACGCCACCGGGCACTCCCCCGGCAACGCCACCGGGCACTCCTCCGGGAACGCCAACGCTGACCGCAGCCACAACCGGTTTCGATTGCACTGTCGAGGCATCCGGAATCTTCTCGGGCGGCTTGATGGGAGCGGTAAAGGTGGTCGGTGTTTCAACAGCTCGCACAACAGTCTGCTGTGCAGGAGGCGGAGGCGCCGCGGCCGGCGGTGGTGGTGGTGCCACCAGCGCAGTCACGTCAAGCGCGTCCGTCAGGCTTGGGTTAAACCAGAGAATCGTCCCTGCGGCTATCGCCAGCAACGCTAATCCATACAGCACCGATGTTCCAACGAGGAACATAGTGGTGCGCGCGTTGTCCTTCCCGTGCCCCGTCGACTCGACTAAAGCGTCAAACATGTCCTTAATTGACCTCCGTTGACTTCAGTGCCGATGGGTCAAATTTCAAGCGAGAGTCTCAAACCTCCTGCATCGAGCAGAGAGTCCTCCCATCATCAGCAGCAACAGCAAACAGATTTAGGGCGATCGATGATTGATTTAAGATCCTACTCCGAAATGCTGACTCAAGTACCCACACCAGATGTACGGCAACTTCTCTCAACCATATGACGGGCAGATCAGGGCAATTCC
>JBDTUW010000896.1:0-2380 GCA_040007555.1 Acidobacteriota bacterium
ATGGCTCTCGGCCTGAAGAAGTGGACGTCGCTCTCGCCAATCTCGATCAGGAAAAGGCCGACCTGCAGAATGCCAAGGTCAACCTCGAGCGAACCGAACAACTGGTGAAGGATGAGATATTGTCACGGCAGGCATTGGACGACGCAAGGGCCCGCTATGATTCACAGGCAGCACGCGTCGCATCACTCCAAAAGACCTATCAACTGGTGAGAGTAGGCCCGCGAAAGGAGCTGATGGCACAGGTGCGTGGTGACATTGAGCGTGCCCGGGGCGAGGTCGCGTTTGCAGAGACGCAACTTGCAAACACAATTATTCGCGCCCCAACCACCGGGACGATCCTCGAGCGAATTGTCGAAAAGGGTGAGTTCGTGACCACGGGCTTTGTCGGGGAGCGGGGCGCAAAGGGGTACGTCGTCTCGATGGCTGATCTCGACGACCTGCAGGTTGAGCTCGACATCAATCAGAACGATTTTGCCAAGCTCGGATCCAAGCAGCGCGGCAAGATTCGCACGGATGCTTTTCGCGATCGTTCGTATGACGGCGCAATTGAAGAGATTGCGCCGGAAGCGAACCGTCAGAAAGCCACCGTTCAGGTCAAGGTCAAGGTCGAGAATCCGGACGAGTTTCTGCGGCCCGATATGAACGCGAGCGTCGATTTTCTGGCCGACGCCCCCGCCGTCGCGGACAATTCGCAGCCTCGAAAACGGGTCGTTTATGTCCCCGCAAACGCAGTGCGGCGCGATGAAGGAACCGGGGCAGGTGGCCAGGGTGTGGTCTTTGTGTACCTGGGCGGAAAGGCAGTGCTTAAGCGCGTGAAGACGACTGGCGGCTCGACGCCGCAGGGTCTGATTGTCGAATCGGGGTTGATCGGTGGTGAAGAGGTGATTCTCAATCCACCCCAGGAAATCAAGGATGGGAGCAAGGTTAAGATCAAATCATGAGTCAGACATCAAACGGCATTGCTATCGAAGCGCGCGGCCTGACCAAGGAGTATGTGCGCGACGCATTTCATGTGATGGCGCTCTCCGACGCCACGCTCGAGGTGGGCAAGGGTGAGTTTGTTGCCTTAATGGGGCCGTCAGGCTCCGGGAAGTCGACCTTACTCCACCTCATGGCGGCGATGGATCGTCCGACGAGTGGGGAGATCATTGTTTTCGGTCAGAATCTCGCGACCCTGAGTGATGCCGAAATAGCGCGCTGGCGCAACGCACACGTGGGGTTTGTCTTCCAGTCGTTCAATCTCATCCCCGTCCTGACAGCGATCGAGAATGTCGAGCTTCCGCTGAAATTAACACGGCTGTCGAAGACGGAGCGCCGGGAACATGCGCGAAAGGCACTTGAACTTGTGGGGCTCGGCGATCGACTCAATCACACCCCGCGCCAACTGTCGGGTGGTCAGGAACAACGCGTAGCGATTGCTCGGGCAATTGTCACCGACCCGGACTTGATTCTCGCCGATGAACCTACCGGAAATCTCGATGCTGCCTCAGCGCGAGAGGCATTAACCCTTCTG
Source organism: Acidobacteriota bacterium (assembly GCA_040007555.1). Classification (GTDB taxonomy): domain Bacteria; phylum Acidobacteriota; class Blastocatellia; order RBC074; family RBC074; genus JANNRD01. The sequence continues at coordinate 1,514 of JBDTUW010000896.1, forward strand.
AGCAGGCTCAACAAAGAGTTTCACAAGACAGTCGTCATGGTAACTCACGATCCGATTGCGGCGCGCTCAGCTACTCGAGTTCGTCACCTCGAAAAAGGCACGCTCCTACCCGAGGGCGAGGAGCCAGCCGAATACTGACGACCGAAAGTGCGCGTTGGTGCGCAACCTGATACTCGCGAGGGGCTACTGCCGAGAGTCAGTCAGCTCCGTGGCAACGTCAAGCTTCAGCAATGACTGAAGGAGAACGTTCGCGCCGTTTGTAATGTCCTCTGCATTTGAGAATTCGTGCGGGCTGTGACTGATGCCGTCCCGGCTCGGAACGAAGATCATTCCCACAGGTCCCAGGTTGGCGATCTCCTGCGCATCGTGTCCCGCTCCGCTTGGCAGCAGCCTGGTTGTCAGTCCTATTTGCTTGGCTGAATCGTCGATCACGCGCCGAATTCGCGGATCAGTCGGGGCAGGTGGCGTTGAGTTCACCATTTTAAACTCGAACCGGGTGCCAGTTCCCTTCTCGATCTCCCTCACCTCGGCTTGAATCTTCGAAAACATCAGTGGCAGTTTTGCTGCGTCAAGATCCCGCAAGCCCAGACTGGTTATGACTCTACCAGGGATCACGTTATAGGCGCCCGGAAAGGCCTGAATCTTACCGACGGTCCCCACCTGCCGCCCAGGAATCGACGTCACCACCCGGTTGACGGCCTCTACGTATTTCGCCGCGGCCAGGAGCGCGTCGTGACGCTGGTTCATCGGGGTCGTTCCAGCGTGATTGGCAAGGCCCTCGATCGTCACATCCCACCAGTTAATGCTGACGATGCCCTCAACGACGCCGATCTGGATCTTCTCGGCTGCAAGGATGCCACCCTGCTC
>JBDTUW010000897.1:0-2376 GCA_040007555.1 Acidobacteriota bacterium
GTGAGGTATCACTCTCGCTGCCAAACAAGCACTGCCTGCTTGTCGACCTCTCTCCTTTCGGATTGCGGAATCGCAATGAGATATTCGTCCCCGTCGATGAGCCGCACGGCTTGATTAGGGCAACGCTAAGAAGAGGCTAAGCGGCGCGCCGGATTTTGGCCGCATCGTAGATTGAAAGGAATTCCATGCACGCTCTCATACGCAAAGGTGGTGGTCGACGCCGTGTCAACGCAATCTTGCTGGCCTTGCTGCTCTGCTCGACCATCCTGGCAAGCCCGCAGCCGGCATCGATTGAAGGCCATTGGGAAGGCGCGCTGACTCTGCCTAACGGCTCCCTGCCGTTAAGCGTTGATTTCTCTCGCGCCCCGGATGGAAAGCTCTCCGCCACAATCAGCATCCCGCAACAGGCCGCGAAGGACCTGCCTCTGGTTAATGTGAGCCTTGAAGGGACTGACGTCGCGTTTGATTTGCCGAACATTCCGGGTGAACCGAAGTTCCGCGGGAAGCTCGCCGCGGACGGAATGAAGATCGAAGGCACCTTTTCGCAAGGCGGTGGCAACCTACACTGCGTGCTCGAGCGCAAGGCTGATCCAGTAGTCGCCGCGAAGGACGCTCTCAATGGATTGGACGATGCCATCACGAGTGCAATGAAGGCGTTCGAAGTACCGGGTCTGGCGATCGCCATCGTCAAGAACAAGGAGGTGATTTACGCGAAGGGGTTTGGTTATCGCGACGTCGAGAAGCAAACCCCGGTCACCGCTGACACACTTTTTGCGATCGGGTCGTCGACCAAGGCCTTTACCACCTTTGTACTTGGTAGTCTGGTTGATCAGGGAAAGATTGAGTGGGATAAGCCTGTGCGCGCCTACATTCCCTGGTTCAGACTCTATGATCCATCGTCAACTGAGCGCCTCACCGTTCGCGACATGGTGACGCATCGATCGGGCCTGCCGCGTCACGATCTGGTCTGGTACAACAACTACAATGCGAGCCGCGAGTCTTTGGTTCGCCGGCTGGCGTATCTGGAACCAAGTGCAGATCTTCGGTCAAAGTGGCAATACAACAACCTCATGTTCCTGACAGCCGGCTATCTTACGGAGGTGATCACGGGGAAGACCTGGGAGGACGCCGTCCGCGAGCATATCCTCACTCCACTCGCCATGACACGAACGACCTTTTCCATTGAAGACTCTCAGAAGGACAACAATTTCGCGCTCGGATACGGCAAGAAGAGCAGCGGAGTCGAGCGTCTTCCATTTCGCCCGATCACCAACATCGGACCCGCCGGCTCAATCAACTCAAGCGTCAATGAAATGTCTCGCTGGGTAATCACACACCTCAATGGTGGGAAGTATGGCGACAGGAAACTCGCGGAGGCCGCTACTGTGGCAGACATGCATCAGGCGCAGATGGTGACGGGTAGCAACAGTCCCGAACCTGAGATTCTCGGAGGTGAGTATGGGATGGGATGGTTCCTGACTGGATATCGCGGCCATGGACGAGTAGAGCATGGGGGCAATATTGACGGCTTTTCGGCAAGTGTCGCGCTCCTTCCAAAGGACGGGATCGGATGGGTCGTGCTGACTAACATGAACGGCACTCCCCTTCCCGGTCTGATCGGCCAGGTGATAGCGGATCGTCTCCTGGACCTTAAGCCGATTGACTGGATATCGCAGGGAGCAGCTCGCCGGGCGCTCTCTGAGCAGGCAAACAAAGTGGGGGCCGCGAAGAAGACTGCCACACGAATCACTGGCACAAACCCCTCGCATAAGCTCGCGGACTTTGCCGGGGAGTATGAGCACCCAGGCTACGGGGTATTGAAGATCAGTCTTAATGCAGACAAACTCGAGGCCACCTTTAACGGCATCGTGACGCCGTTGAACCACTGGCATTACGACACGTTCGCGGGCGGCAATGCCAAAGACGGAACGTTCGAGGACATGAAGTATACGTTTCAGACGGATGTGAACGGCTTCGTGGCCAAGGTGGCAGTGCCCTTTGAGGCGGCGGTGAAGGAGATCGTCTTTGCAAAGACGACGGATCCGCGACTGTTCGATCCTGCCTATCTGGCCCGCTTCGCTGGTGACTACAATCTTGTAGGTCAGCCGATCAGTATTCGGGTGAAGGGCAATTCACTGACGGCCAACACCGCCGGCCAGCCGCAGCTTGATCTGATCCCAACCCTAAGCGGCGACTTTTCCGTCAAGCAGGTGCAGGTTGTGTCATTTCATTTTGTGACCAATGAACAAGGAACGGTGAGTGGCTTTGAGCTCCGCCAGCCGGGGACAACGCTGACGGCCGTTAGGAAATAGTTGGCAGTTGTCAGTTGTCAGTTGCCAGTTGTCAGTTGTCAGTTTCCGGTTGTCAGTTTCCAGT
>JBDTUW010000898.1:0-2365 GCA_040007555.1 Acidobacteriota bacterium
GAGAAGTTTTTGGAGGGAAGTGACCAATCGGCCGGCCAAACCGCAGGGGACGATTCCTTCCGGCTTGCCAGTCTCTAGTATCCGGTTCCATATCCGATCGGATTCTGCGGGATCGAAGTAAATTTCGTACCCATCCTCGCCAGTGTACCCGGTGCGCGCAACAATTGCTGGAACGCCCTCAACACTCCCGCGATTGAACCAGTAATACTTCAGCGGCGCGAGGTCGATATCGACCAGCGGCTGGAGCACGCTGCGCGCCCGCGGGCCCTGGATCGCGAGCTGGGTGTATGCCTCGCTGGCGTTGATGACTTCAGCGTCAAGACCGTCGCGATGATCTACGATCCAGTCAAAATCCTTTTCTGTATTTGAGGCATTGACGCAAAGGAAGTAGTGTTCCGGACCGAACCGGTGAACGAGGATATCGTCGACAAATGTGCCTTCGCCGTAGGTCAGTGCGGAGTACTGCGCCTGACCGTCGGCGAGCTTGGAGGCGTCGTTTGTCACAAGCTGCTGGATCAGCGCCAGCGCCTGAGGGCCACGAACCTCAATTTCCCCCATGTGGCTCACATCAAAGAGCCCGACGGCTTTCCGGACGGCAAGATGTTCCGCGATGGTACCGGAGTACTGGATGGGCATGTCCCATCCTCCGAAATCCACCATCTTTGCGCCGAGCCGTCGATGAGCGTCGTTGAGTGCCGTCTTGCGGAGGGAAGTATCAGACACGAGAGTTGACCTCAAACTACAGAAAGGTAAGTACTAATAGGCACCTTGAGCGAGTGAAGCAAAAACCTAGCACAGCGTTCACGGACTCGTCAAGGAGGGGAAATGGCAGCCGGCGTGACAGTCTGTCTGTGCCTCTACAATTGATCATCCCCGGATTTTACCCAGGCTTTCATCGCCTTTCTGACTTGATAATTACGGATCTGCGACGCATTCGCGGCTGGCAAGAATCTCTTCCTTCTCGCCGTGATAGGAGTCAAACAGGCGGCGGTGATAAGCAAGCGATAGCGCGTCGTCGCGGGTGTAATACGCAGTCACCCAGTACTGAAGCGCGTCGAACATGGCGTCCTGCCCGGCGGCCGAGGCGTATTTATGGGGTTCCCACGGCCGATGTCTGTTATTGCGCAGACAGACTTCGAGACCAGGGTTGAGGAAGACGAGCCGGGTGCAGTGCGGAAGCGCTTCCTCGATCAGCTCGCCGTAGCAACCCTCGATGACCCATTCGAGGTTTTCGCGAAGGAACATCGAAATACTCTCACGAACGGCATGGCGCGGCCGTTCGACAGCGATCTGGCCGGGTGCCCAGACGATCGAGTCCAGGTCGAGGTGCGCGAGTCTGTGAGTCCGGACAAGCGCCTTTGCATAAGTGCTTTTGCCGGAACCGGAATTGCCAAAGACGAGAATTCTCATCAACCTCCAACTATCTTCCATCTATCTTCCATGGCCCCCCCCGGGCTCCATGGCTCCCCTGGATCTGGGATCGATCTGGGGCCTATAGACTCTCATTCTTCGCCACTACACGGCAAGCAGGTTTAGGCTCCCAATGCGGAGTGGGCCGCCGCTTCTACACGTTTGAGGAGTCAATCGTCCCTGCAATTGCCACTGTTTAGAAGCTTGCAGCCGCTGCGGCTTGCTTTGAAGTAGAGCACCTGCCATTTTTTCTGCATTCGTTCACATTCCATCCTTCGTATTGGAAGTGTAAGAAAGATTCAGGCGAAAAAGATTCAGGCGCCCAGGATTTGGGCGCCAAAGTTCCAGGGTTGGATGAGGCGTGATGCAGGCAGATGAGTTGCTGGCGCGGGCATCAAGCGGGGATCAGGCGGCCTTTGGCGACCTGGTGCGACAGCATCAGGGAATGGTCTTTGGCCTTGCCTACAATTGCCTTCGCGTCCGTGCGTTGGCGGAAGAACTCGCGCAAGAGGTCTTTCTTCAGCTTTACCGGCATCTGCCCCAGATCGAGTCACCAGAACATCTGGTGCATTGGCTGCGGCGGGTAACGGGTCATCGGGCGATTGACTACACGCGCCGCCTCAAGCGGGAGCCCCAAACTCCGGTCGATGAACTTCCGGAAGTGGCTTCGGAAGACAGACAGACGGACCCGCTCATGACGGCAACTCTCCGGCGAATCGTCGCGACGTTGCCAGAGAAACCACGGATGATTGTCACTCTGAGATATCAGGAAGACCTTGAACCCGCGGAGATCGCGGAGCTACTGGAGATGCCGGTCAATACGGTCAAGAGTCATCTGCGCAGGTCGCTGCAGATACTTCGCGAGAAGGTGACGCGCTCTTTTGGAGAGGTAGAAGTATGAGCCGATTGGATGATGAATTGAAAATAGCTTTTGCGCGGCGTGAACCCTCCGAGG
>JBDTUW010000899.1:0-2358 GCA_040007555.1 Acidobacteriota bacterium
GAATTCAACATCGACCGGTTACGCCGCTACCAGCCACGTGAACGGGTAATATTTGAACGCAGTCCCATTGATTTTCTCGCATACCTGCTTGCGCTCAATGATGTCGGGAGAGGCGAAGGAACCAGGCAACTGATTGAGAGGTCGCGTGGCATGGTCAGAAGTGCAATCCAACTTTTGGACCTGATCGTGTTTTTGCCACTCAATGATAAGGATGGTATAGAGACGCCGGATTCAGAAGACCCAGAGCTAAGGCGCGCAGTGAATAGTCGGCTCCTGGACATTTTCAACGATGACGATCTTAAGCAGTCCATCGCTAATCGGCCTGTGGTAGTAGAGGCAATTGGTTCCACGGCGCAACGGTTACGAATCGTCGAAAGGGCTTTGGAAGCGCACCTGGGCTGAGGTCAAGGCCGGTTGAGATCGCACCTGTTGCGGAGCGGCTCAATAAAAGCGATGGAATCTGATGCCGCCGCGGCTGAAGCGGCGCGCTGGGTCTACGAAAGATCGAGGGAGCTTGATGTCGACGACTGGCAGACCTTCACCTTTCAGGATTGTCGGAGGACGCGCGGGAACCGTGTTCTACGAAGGGGGCAAGCGCGTCGGCGAACTCGGGTGGGAAATGCTCATCGGTGATGTGGAAATGGTCATCTACGCGTCCCAGTGCCGCTGGAACTCACCCGAGACTCGCCCCATGACCAGGGCAGAGATCGTGGACCTTGTTCGCTTGCTGGCCTCAGCTCTTCCAGGTCGAATCGAAGTGGCATTTGGCAGTAGCTCGCAGATCATCGACCCAGACGACTGAAGAGCGGCCCAGGATCGTGCTGCGGCAGACTGGGTGCTTGCCGGGCATGAACGAGAGCCTGCGCAACGCCGGCTTTTGCGGCGTGGATCCTGAGAAATTCCAGGAGGTCGAAACTGTCGCCGCGGGACAACTAACGCTTCCCTGCCAGTCGCCAGAATTGAGTTTCGTTGAGTAAGGTGATCTTGTGTCCCTTCTCACGGAGGCGTTTGATCTCCATCAACTTCAATCCGGCATCTCGTCCAACTGCTTGTTGCGGATTTGGCACTCCACGCACGACGACCGTCGTCCGAATCGAGGGCATTGTATGAACGAACGCCCCCGCCTTTTGCGCGGCGAGGATTGCTTCGCGACGGGGCTTGGTCAGTATTCCGGTAAACGCCACGTGCTCGCCCTTGAGCGTTTTCAGCGTTCGTGAACGCAAGGTGACCGGTGGATTTCTGAGAGCCTCAATCAGCTCATCGGCGGTCTCATACCTTTTTCGCCGCTCGCCGATGCAGCGGTAGATGATCTCCTTGAGATGGTCGCTGCATTCCAGCAGCCGAACCTCGTGAGAGCGAATTCGATGGCTCGCGTCTCCCTTGACCAGCATTCCGATCAGCTGTCCGACCTGGTAGACATCATCTCGCGATTGCCACTTACCCGCTTCGCCGAGGCGAATGTCAGTAGGAACCATCGACAGGTTGAGGGTGTTGACCGTGATTCCCCGGCCATCGTTCTGGTGACGCACGATTCCAAAATCACCAAGCTTGAGCCGCCGCGCTTCACAGACAAATACGTTCATTGGCGTCAGATCGCGGTGGAGCATCTGCCCACGATGAAGCTTTCCAAGCACCTGAAGTATTCCGGCGATCTCACGTCTGACAGTGCCCTCGGCCCATCCTTTCCCGGATCGGTGCAGATAGACGCTCAAATCGCCGTTGATCGCATACTCCAACGCCAGACAATAGAGGACGCTGCCATCAGGTTGCACCAGCGGAAAGGTGTCGTAGACTCGGATTGCCCGGGGATGAGCCTTGAGTAGTTGTCCGAAATAAGCTTCGCGCAGCCATCCATCGATTCGAGCGCTCACCTTGATGCAGATGGCCTGCGGAACTTCCTGCGAGCGACCCAATCTGCGCACGAGAAAGACCTGACCAAAGCCTCCGGCGCCGAGGATTCGCTCCACCTGGTATTGCAGGCGTGATTCGGGGCTGGTAATAACTTGCCCCGGTCGCAGGAGTAGCTGAAGGTCCTTCCCGCCATTGTTTGAAGGCGCATCCAGAATGAGTGTCGCTGCACCTGATACTTGTCTTCGCATGGGGGCTACCTGAAGATTCTACTGCACCACTTTAGACTCGCAGGCAAATCCGAAGCTGACACTTAAACCTCTAATGGGTTTTGGGTCAACACTGCTATAGCCAGCGTCTCAGCCGTGGTCGATTGAGATTCTCACGGACGAGCGTGACCGTTCCGATCAATTGCAGACTTGTGATAAGGTCAAGCCCCAAAAACACTCGACATCTGGAGCCGGACAGAATGAGACGCGAGTCAATGCGCAGGCTGGTTGCAGCAGTGGT
>JBDTUW010000900.1:0-2357 GCA_040007555.1 Acidobacteriota bacterium
TCGAAGAGGCATAACCCTGCCTCCGCCCTTTCTTCCTGTGCTTAGTCGGCTGCAAGAGCCCAACCTGGGCCGTGCGAGTCTTCCCTGCTCCCGTGTCGCACAGAATGAGCTCGGCCACATTCGACCAGAGGCTTGATTCGCGTTCGATGTACAATCTGTGTATGCAAAGGAAAGTCTTCTGGACGAGCTTTACGATCCTTGGCCTTTGCCTCGATCTGGCCGTGCCGCTTGTTTGGGCGATTGGCTTGACACTTCCTTTGATGGCGGCCTGCTGGTGGCTGGCATACCGAAGCGATTGGTTCGATTGATGCGAACCATCCCTTAGATCGAGACGGCGATTTCGTCCTTTTAACAGCGTAACTTGGCTGAATCCATCGCGGCGTTCGCGGTGCGCCGTCTCTGAGGCGCGGACAATTACATCTCAAGACCGAGCGGTAGTGTGAGCGCCTTTCACTTCGGATCCCGTATCACATCCAGGTGCCCTCGCAACCAATCACTCATGTGTCCTGTTGATCCGGACGCGCCGAAGGCGCAGCGATCATCCGCGAAGCTATTTGATCTTCTTCGCCTTCATCTCCTCGCTGCCCTGGCGCACGACCAACTCCGTGACCTGCCCGGCTCCATCCTTAACGAAAGTGATGCGTATGTTCTGAATCAGCGGGAAGAACGTCGTTTCCGATTCCGGAAAAAGTTCTTCCTTAGTCTCTCCCGCAGGCTGCAGGAAGATGCGCCCATTCTCTACCAGGATCGTTGAGTTGCGGGCCGGGCCTAACGCGTACTGGCCCGCATATGCCGCATAGACGCTCGGATCAACTTTCGCCAGGACTACTTCCGCATCCAGATACTCCGGCCAGTTGTATTCTTTGGCTATGGCGCGGATGAGTTCACTCGCGAGAGGCATCGCGCGGTTCGCATTCATCATCACCACCGCACCCTGGCCTCCCTGGCAATAGGCTATCAAATTGGCTTCGAAGCCCTCATCGACACCGCCATGCCCGAAACGGGCTGACGTCTTGCCAGGGTTCTCCATCGCCGGCCCCAGTCCGGAACTCCCCATCTGTACAGTAACCATCTGCTGCGCCATCTCGCGCGACAGGACTTTCGACTGGCCGGCGAGCGCGCGCTGCACTTCGATGGCGTAACGCGCCAGGTCTGAGGCCGTCGTCCACAATCCCGCAGCGGCCATTTCAGGATAAGTGTGCCAGCGGCCTTTGACCTTCTCGCCGTTCGCACGATGCGCAGTGGCGGCCTCTGACTCGCGCATTTTTGGCAAGGGGTTTTCATATGTGCTCTGCCTCATACCAGCCGGAGTCAGGACAAGGTCTCGCGTCACCTCGGGGAACGACCTGCCGGTCACGTCCATCACTAACTGCTGCATGACGGTGTAGCCGCCGCCAGAATAGCGCCAGCGACTGCCCGGTATGATGTCAACGCGTATTGCCCCGGTGTTGGCCGGCTTCTCGCCATTGAAAATCTGCACCAGCGTCGGCACTGGTGCGTCTGCTGCGTAGCCGGGGAAACCGTGCACAGTCAGCCCGGCGCTGTGGCTGAGCAGCCTGCGCAACGTGACCTTCTGCTTCCTGGTGAGCTCGTTCTCCGGCACGCGCCACGTCTTCAACTTCAGATTCACGTCCTCGTCGAGGCTGAGTTTGCCCTGTTCGACGAGGCGCAACGCTGCCAGTGCGGCGACAGGCTTGCTGATCGAGCCAGCGAGGAAGAGCGTATCCGCAGTAACGGGCTGACTGCCGTCTTTTTCGAACACGCCGTACCCGCGCGCCCATTCGATCTTGCCGTCGTTGATGACGGCAACGCTGAGGCCGGGCACTTTGTAATGGGCCATGCGCTCGGCGAGTTTCATCCCCAACGTCTGTCCCTTGATCAGGACAGCGGGGAGCAATCCGTTTTCAACGCGCTTAATTCGCTCGGCAACATTTGGCGCCTCTGGCGGAGCCTTTGGCGTCGCATTCTGCGATGCGGCTGTGAGCCAGACACCTGCAACAACGAACAGCAGCGTCAGCGAAGAAATTGCAAGCTTGCGTCTCATGACGACAATCTCCTGTAGGTTTTCGTCTCGTTGGCTTTAGCTCGGTTCAAGCAGCCGTATGCTCGGTTAGTCATTCCGCGGCGCGTCCCGATGACAGTGGAGCGATGCGCGGCCTGGTAGAGCTGGTTACAACCTCACCACAACCACGCGAAAGCCGATGTGATCATAACGCCGTTCTGGTTCAAATCGCAGGCGAAACGCCGAACGCAGTGGCCAGCCGTCATCGGCCCAACAGCCGCCACGGCGCGAACGTGAAGCATCGCCATGTTCGCTCCTGGTCGCCGTTGCGCTGGCGTCGTGTAAGTCAGGATCA
>JBDTUW010000901.1:0-2351 GCA_040007555.1 Acidobacteriota bacterium
GAAGCTCTGTCTGCCGCGAAACGCGAGTGACGAGCGAAAGGCGATCCTTCGCGCCTATGGGGCCGAACTGGTGCTGACCGATCCACTCAACGGTACCGAAGGTGCGATCCTTGAGGCACGACGCCTGGTGGCGGCGAATCCCGGCATCTACTTCTACGCTGATCAGTACAATAATGACGCAAACTGGCGCGCCCACTACGAGACGACGGCCGTTGAGCTTTTCACGCAGACACAGGGACGCATCACTCATTTTGTCGCCGGGCTGGGAACGAGCGGGACTTTTGTTGGGGTGTCGCGCCGTTTTCGCGAACTGAATCCGGATATTCAGTTGTACTCGGTTGAACCGGATTCCCCGATGCATGGTCTGGAAGGCATGAAGCATATGGCGACAGCAATCGTCCCCGGCATATATGACCCCACGCTGGCTGACGAAAAGCTGGAGGTGTCAACCGAATCGGCCTACGCAATGGCACGTCTGCTCGCGCGGCGGGAGGGCTGGTTCGTCGGTGTCTCCTCGGCAGCGAATATGGTCGCGTCGCTCGAGGTTGCAAATCGAATCGATGAAGGCGTCATTGTGACAGTTCTTTGCGACGGCGGTGGCCGCTATCTCAGCGAGCGGTTCTGGAATAACGATGACAGTGAAACTTAGTCAGGAGAATATCGAAGCGATCAAGCGTCACGGGGAGGCGACCTACCCTGAAGAATGTGGTGGTCTGCTTCTTGGCACGGAAGAAAACGGCGTGCGTTTGATCGCCGACGTGGTGCCGCTGGAGAATGTGCGGAAGGACTCTCGACACAACCGCGTACAGCTTGATCCATTGGCCTACGCCCGAGCCGAGCGCGAGGCGGGAAAGCGCGGTCTGGGCGTGTGGGGATATTATCATTCACACCCGGATCATCCCGCGGTGCCGTCCGGCTTCGACCTCGAGCACGCTCCGTTTATTGAATGGTCCTATCTAATTGTTTCGGTGAAGAGCGGGCGTGCTGAAGACGTCCGCGCCTGGACAGTCAGCGCGGACCGCTCCCAGTTCATAGAAGAGTTCATTGAGGAAGAGTTTACGTAGCAATCAGGAGGAAGAAGGCTTATGCCCAGGATCACGATTCCGACGGCGCTCAGACAGTATGCAAGCAACGAGGACTCGGTCGTTGTCAAAGGCACGACGATCAGCGAGGCGCTCGACAGCCTCACCGGGCAGCATCCCGAGCTCAAAAAGCATCTCTTTGACGCCGATGGCAAGCTGCGGAGTTTCGTCAACATCTACGTCAATGAGGACGATATCCGTTATCGCGAGCAGTATGAGACTCCCATCAGCGAGACCGATGAGATCAGCATCATTCCATCCATTGCGGGTGGCGCGGGTGGCGTCGAGGAGGCCAAAACGGCGGTGACGGAGCTGAGTCGCGAAGAAGTAGCCAGGTACAGCCGTCACCTGATCATGCCCGAGGTGGGAATGGAGGGCCAACTCAAGCTCAAGGCATCGAGTGTCCTGCTGATTGGCGCGGGCGGGCTCGGCTCTCCACTTGGATTATATCTCGCGGCAGCGGGTGTGGGGCGCATCGGGCTGGTTGATTTCGATGTCGTCGATTTCAGCAACCTTCAACGACAGATACTCCATGGAACGAAGGACGTGGGTCGCCCCAAGCTTGACTCTGCCAGGGATCGCCTGTCTGACATCAATCCGCACATCCAGATAGATACCTACGAAACGGCTCTACGTTCGGACAATGCCCTCGAGATATTCGCGCCGTACGATGTCATCATCGACGGCACCGACAATTTTCAGACACGATATCTGGCAAACGATGCGAGTGTCCTGCTGGGCAAGCCAAATGTTTACGGATCGATCTTTCGATTCGATGGGCAGGCTTCGGTTTTCTATCCGAAGGCTGGCGGCCCGTGCTACCGGTGCCTATATCCTGAGCCACCGCCGCCGGGCCTGGTTCCGTCGTGTGCTGAGGGCGGTGTGCTGGGGATTCTCCCCGGGATCATTGGAGTCATTCAGGCCACAGAGGCGATCAAATTGATCATCGGACAGGGCACTACTTTGGTCGGGCGCCTGCTGCTGTTCGATGCTTTGAAGATGAGTTTTCGCGAGCTGAAGCTGCGGCGGAATCCTGAATGCCCTCTATGTGGCGATCATCCGACGATCAAGGAGCTGATCGACTACGATCAGTTCTGCGGGGTCGTGCCGGAGCATGAGGAGAAGCCCGACCCGACAGCGGACGAGTGGGAAATCAGCGCGACGCAACTGAAGAGTCGCCTGGATCGTGGCGACAACGTAACCATCATTGACGTCCGCGAGCCCCACGAATGGGAGATCACGAATCTTGAGAACTACGGAGCGCGGCTC
>JBDTUW010000902.1:0-2349 GCA_040007555.1 Acidobacteriota bacterium
TACGGGCCGGAAACATCTCGCGTGGCATCGACGGCATCAATCGTCCGGCGGAACCCGGTGAACTCGTTCTCTACACTCCAGAGTTTCATCGTACCACGTTGACGCTTCCGGGCAGGATCGAGATCGCGGTTCGCAACAATCGGGTGACTTCGGTCAAGACCTCTGGCAGCCAGCAAATTCCGGAAAACGGGTTCGTTCTTTCGGCAAGTGGCGAGGCCGGCGATTGGATTCGGAAACACCTCCCGCGAGGTCGAACGATGACTGTTGAAACGAAGGCAGCAGCCCAGCCTCCGACACGCTTTAGGGCTGCGTTCTTCATTGGAGGCGGCCCTCAACTGATCTCAAATGGAGCAGCTGTAGCTGAGACGGAGTTCGGAGCTTTCAGCGCGTCACTGATCGGATCGCGCCATCCTCGAACCGCAGTGGGCATGAGGAAGGACGGCCACCTTTTATTTGTGACCGTCGATGGACGACAACCGTCGATGAGCGTCGGGATGACGATCAGGGAGTTGAGCGCGCTTATGCTCGAGCTTCAATGCGCAGAAGCAATCAATCTCGATGGGGGAGGATCAACGACAATGGTCATTCGTGACAAGGTCGTCAATCGACCCTCTGATCCAACCGGGGAGCGGCCCGTCAGTGACGCGCTTCTCCTCCTCCAACGTCGTTAAGTTCAAGATAGCGGAAAAACCGAGGCACCAATGGACAAGGTTCTGGCAATCATCAAGCGGGAATACATGACGAGAGTCAGGTCAAAGGGCTTTATCATCGGGACCATTCTCAGCCCGCTAATTATGTCGTCCTTCGTTCTCATCCCGGTGCTGATGGCGCGTGGCAGCAGTCGAAATGAGCTCCACCTTGTAGTGCTTGATCAAACATCGGATGCTGCATTGATCACGCGTATCGACCAACTGCTCAACCAGGAAAACGCCAAGGCGGATCGATATACCGTGACCTATGAAGTGGTTCCCACCGGCGAGTCTCTGGAGGCTCGAATGCCGTCGCTCAATGAGCGTATCAAGAAGGATGAAATCGCCGGGTACCTCGTCCTGCCACGCGACGTGCTGACCCGGGATGAGGTCGCCTTTCATGCAAAGAATGTCAGTGATTTTTCCAACCGCCGCAGGATCGAAAATGCGCTCAATGGGGCCATCGTCGAGCGTCGATTAACGACCGCCGGAATCAACCCGGATCAGGTCAAGAGTCTGACTCGAGAGGTCGACCTCACGATTGTCAACCAGCAGGGCCAGAGCGAACGGGGCCAAACCTTTATTCTCGCCTACGCGCTGCTCATGATCCTCTACATCACGATTCTCGTTTATGGAATGATGGTGCTGCGCGGCGTGATTGAAGAGAAGCAGTCGCGTATCGTCGAGGTGCTGCTCTCGTCGGTAAAGCCATTTCAGTTGATGCTTGGCAAGCTCGTCGGGATCGGACTAGTCGGGCTGACACAGTATACGATCTGGGCCCTTTCGGTATTCCTCATAAGTGGGTTCGCAACGGCACAGATGGTTTCAACCGGATCGTTTCAGATACCGCACATCTCCCCCATCATCATCGTCTTCTTCGTGGTCTATTTCCTCCTCGGGTATTTCCTCTTCGCGACGCTTTACGCGATGGTTGGTGCAATGGTTTCGAGCGACGAGGACGCGCAGCAGATGCAGATGCCGATCACGATGCTGATGGTGCTGCCGATGATCTTCTCGAGCATGATCCTTCGCAACCCGAACGGGACACTCTCGCTGGTACTTTCGTTGATTCCATTCTTCACTCCGGTGATCATGTTCATGCGCATCTGCCTTAATCAGCCCCCTGCTTGGCAGATTGCCCTTTCGGTGGTGATTATGCTTGCTACGATCCTCGGGACCGTCTGGCTGGCGGGCAAGATTTATCGAGTCGGCATCCTCATGTACGGAAAGCGACCAACGCTTCCTGAACTCGCGCGCTGGATGAAATACAGTTAGTGGAGAACGAGTGATGTCGAATAAGGCGGCCTTTGCCGAAGAGTTACGAATCGCTGAGATGCATCTCAGGAAGCGCGACCCGATTCTCCGACCTCACATAAAGCGCCATTCGCCCTGTCGACTGGAGCCGAGCCGGCGTTACTTCGAGACGCTCGTCGAAGCCATCATTTCGCAACAGCTCTCGACCAGCGCCGCGCGAACGATTCTCGGCCGGTTCCGGCAGCTTTTTGCAGGCCCGCGCTTCCCTACCGCTGCGCAAATCCTTGAGACAACCCAGGAGCAGCTGCGTGGCGTCGGTCTCTCCGGTCAAAAAGCCAGCTACGTCAGGGACCTTGCGACGAAGACCGCCGATGGTAGCCTGCAATTAAACCGGTTTTCACGCCTT
>JBDTUW010000903.1:0-2345 GCA_040007555.1 Acidobacteriota bacterium
TTCCATCCGGGCACAGATATGAGTCAGGCGCTGGCGCAGGTAGTTTCATACGTCGAGCGTTCGCGCGCCTTCATGCCGCCGGGAACGGTCGCGCCCTTTGTTGTGCCTTACGACGCTGGAAGCGCCCCGGTTGGACAACTGGTTTTTGCGAGCGAGACGCGTAACCTGGGTGAGATTCAGGATCTCGCGCTTTTCCGGGTGAGGCCATACTTTTCGACGCTACCAGGTGTAAGCGCGCCTCCGCCCTTCGGCGGCAACCAGCGGACGGTGATCATCCGCGTCGACCCGGACAAGCTCCGCGAGTATCAGATGTCTCCGGAGGAAGTTATTAGGGCGGTCGCCTCAGGGAATATCATATTGCCCGCCGGCAACATTCGCACCGGCGATCTTAACCGCCTCGCGCCCATCAACTCGGTCGTCTCGAATATTCAGGAACTTGCGACACTGCCGATCCGCACAGGCAGTGGAGCCACGGTCTTCGTCCGCGATATCGGCAGCGTCGAGAACGGCTCGGACATCCTCACCGGCTATGGTCTTTTCAACGAGAAGCGGACGGTCTATATTCCCGTGACCAAACGCGCTGACGCGTCGACGATCGACGTCGTCAATCGCGTCAAGTCAGAGTTGCCGCGTATGCAGGCCCTCATTCCTGAGGACATCAAGGTCAGTTTTGAGTTCGACCAGTCAACCTACATTCGCAACGCCGTGCGCGGATTGGCGCTGGAAGGCGTGCTGGGCGCAATTCTGACGGGTCTCGTGGTGCTGTTCTTTCTCCGCGACCTACGCAGCGCATTGATCGTCGTCGTGACAATCCCGTTTGCGCTGCTGACAGCGCTCATCGGGCTGTGGCTGACAGGGCAGACGATCAACATCATGACTCTTGGCGGACTGGCGCTTGCCATCGGCATTCTGGTGGACGAAGCGACGGTGGCGATTGAAAATATCCACGTTCATCTCGCCCGTGGCGAGCCGAAGATGAAGGCTGTCTTTGACGCGACGCGCGAAACGATCACACCGCGATTGCTGGCGATGCTGGCTATCCTCGCGGTCTTCGTCCCGTCCTTCCTGATGGTTGGGGTACCACGCTCGTTGTTTGTGCCGCTGGCGCTCTCAGTCGGCATGGCGATGTTCGCGTCCTATCTGCTCTCAAACACACTTGTCCCGGTGCTCGCCGTCCGGCTGCTGCGTGGACAAGCCCACAAAGAGAGCGAGGACTCATTTTTTCACCGCCTGCAAACAAGATACGCGCGGGTCATGAACCACCTCATGGCGCGGCGCTCACTCTTGCTCGCGGGTTATGCCGTGATCACGATCGCGGCCACCTTTCTTATCGGTCGCCAACTCGGACTCGACATCTTCCCGCCGGTGGACTCAGGCATGATGCAGTTGCGGATGCGTGCTCCGACCGGAACGCGGGTTGAGCGCACTGAGGTCATGGCGCTGACGGCACTAAGGGCAGTCCGCGAAGAGGCCGGGACTGACAATGTCGAAATTACACTGGGCTACGTTGGTACCCAGCCCGCCAGCTATCCCGTCAACACCATTCACTTGTGGACGAATGGACCACAAGAGGCCGTGCTCAACGTCAAGCTGAGGCCGGGCAGCGGCATCAAACTGCCCGAGTTCAGAGAGCGACTGCGGGCGAAGCTGCCCAAGTTGTTGCCGAGCGTCAACTTCTCATTTGAAGCCGGAGACATCGTGACCCAGATCATGAACTTTGGCGCTCCAACACCGATTGAGGTGGCGATGAGTGGGCCGAACCTCACGGCTAATCGGGCGTTCGCCGACAAGGTGCTGGCTGAAATGAAAAAGGTAACGAGCTTGCGTGACCTGCAGTTCGGTCAGCCGCTGGATTACCCGACCGTCAACATCAACATTGATCGCGAGCGCGCCGGACAACTTGGCTTGACCGTCGAGCAGGTCGGCCGTTCGCTGGTCGCCGCGACATCATCCTCGCGCTTTACGCAGCCGACGTACTGGCGCGACCCGGCAAGCGGCACGGCCTATCAGGTACAGGTGGAACTACCTCAATCGCGAGTCGCTTCCATCGAAGAGGTATTGACACTCCCGATCGGGTCTGGCGCGAACGGTAAGGCCGCGACGCTTGCCGGCGATGTGGCGCAACTGAGCTACGGCACAATGCCCGGCGAGGTGGATCGCTACAATCAGCAGCGGATGATTACGATCATCGGTAATACCTTCGGGACTGACCTCGGCCGCGCCGCGAGTGAAGTGAATGAAGCAATCAAACGTGCGGGCGACGCGCCGCGGGGTGTAACGGTCAGCGTACGCGGACAGGTCCCGGCGATGGAGCAGACGCTGACTGGCCTCGGCACCGGGCTCGC
>JBDTUW010000904.1:0-2345 GCA_040007555.1 Acidobacteriota bacterium
CGGCGGCAAGCCGCGCGCACTCCAAGATCGAGCGCGGTGGAAAAGGCCAAACTCCGGATCTCCGTCTGTGCCAAGTCGCCGGAAGCGACAAGTTCAATAGGCGGTGGCGGTGGCAGCGCCACCGTCAACCAATGGGTGGAGCGTCCGTCAGCCCGAACGCGTGCAATCAACGCGGTGCACTATTCGCAACGAAGCGCAACCATCGGGTCTACCCTGGTCGCCCTTCTTGCCGGGATGTAACACGCAACCAACGACACCACTGTGAGCAGCATCGCCATCGCGCCAAACGTCCACGGGTCTGTTGGGCTAACCTCAAACAAAAGGCTCTCCATGAGTTTCGTCAATGCGCCCGCCGTGATTCCCCCAAGAACGACTCCAACAAGCGCAAGCTTCAGACCCTGGCCAAGGACCAGCCTGAGGACATCACCTCGCCGTGCACCAAGGGCCAGACGAACACCCAGCTCTCGCGTCCGGTTCGCTACCGTAAAAGACATGACACCGTAAATGCCAGCGGCTGCCATGACGAGCGACAGAGTCGAAAAGAGACCCAGCAGCCACACATTGAATCTCGCCCCGGAGACCGACCCGCTAACGATCTGAGTGAGGGTCTTTACTTCAGAAATCGGCTGGTTACGATCCACCTCGAGCACCGCACGGCTCACCGATGAAATGAGCTCGTCTGGCTCGATCCGAGTCCGAACCGCCAGGTACATTCCTCCAAGACTCACTTGCCTGTGGAGCAGGAAGAAGTCGGGCTCTGGCGGCTTCTGCAGATCGAGCGTTCTCACGTCGGCAATCAAGCCGATGATCTCGAACCAGAGCGACTCGCCGCGCTCGTTGGTAGCAAAGCTGATCCGCTTTCCGATCGCCGATTCATTGGGAAAGTTCAGATGGGCAAGTGTTTGATTGACGACCACCACCGTCGTGCCATTTGCAGTGTCCTGCTCACCAAAGGAGCGTCCCTCAACGATCGGAATACCGGTGACGCGGAAGTAATCGTCCGTCACGATGCGATTATTCGCGCCTGGCCATTGCGGCATCGGAAGCTTGGGGCGACCGTCGATCTGGAAACCGGCCTGCGGCCCACGGTTCAACGGTAACGTATCAATCGCTCCAACCGAGTCGACTCCCGGGACCGCGGCTACTCGCTCGATGACCCGGTCGTAGTAGGAGGCTCTTTGCTCCGATCCGGGGTACTGAGCTCCGGAAGGTGCGAGTCTCAAGGTGAGTACGTGGGACGGATTGAAACCTGGGTCGATCATTTGCAGACGGGAGAAGCTGCGCACGAGCAACCCGGCTCCCACCAGCAGGAGCAGCGAAAGCGCTACTTCAGCCACGATCAGTACTGAGCGCAATCGCGTCTGACGCGTTCCGACTGATGCGCCTCGTGTTGCCTCGCCGAGCGACCCGCTGATGCCACTTCGCGAAACCTGCCACGCCGGCGCCAACCCGAAGAGTGCCCCGGTGATGACCGAGAGGGCGAAGGTAAACGCAAGCACGCTGCCACTCATCGAGATGGCGGTCACGCCGGGAAGGTCGCTCGGTGCGAGCGCAATCAGCGCGTCGAGACTCCACCAGGCGACCGCACACCCCAGCAGGCCACCGCCCAGAGCGAGCCACAGGCTTTCTGTTAACAACTGCCGCATGACACGCCATCGGCTCGCGCCCATCGCGACGCGGATAGCAATTTCCTTGTAGCGTCCCGCATTTCTCGCAAGCAACAGATTGGCAACATTCGCACAAGCAATCAGTAGGACACAGCCAACCGCGCCGAGGAGCAAAAGCAGAGGAGCACGCAGATTGCCGATCAGAAAGGTCTGCAGCGAGACGACGCGGTTGAACCGGTTGCCATTTGTCTGCGGATGCAATTCTCGCAACCGTGTCGTGATGACATCCATCCCCGCCTGCGCCTGCTCGAGCGTCACACCAGGTTTAAGACGCGCAGTGGCATACAGATAGCCAAAGCCACGTACCTGGGTGACATCCATGTTCGGGTTGAGCTCGGGCACCAACCGCAATGGGGTAATCCAGGCGTCGGTCTTCCATGGATATTGAAATCCCGAGGGCGCAATCCCGATGACTGTGAATGACTCACCGTCAAGAGCAATGGTCTTGCCGACCAGCGCGCTGTCCCCACCAAAGCGACGCTGCCAAAGACCATGCCCAAGGACTACCACGCGCGCGTGCCCGGGGTACTCTTCATCGGCCACAAAGGTCCGGCCAAAAACAGGCCGGACGCCGAGCATGTCAAAAAGGCTTGTCGAAGCAACGGAGAGCGTAATTCGCTCGGCCTCTGCGCCCCCGGTGAGATTTGCGTCGCGCGAGGTGGTCGCAACCATACTTTC
>JBDTUW010000905.1:0-2334 GCA_040007555.1 Acidobacteriota bacterium
CAGGACACCGGGAACACGCCTCGCGATCATCTCTCCATGATCGCTCAGCGCGCGATTGAAATCGGGGAGGTCCTCGTCCGCTTCATCAGACACTACTCTCAACGCAGCTACCGGCACGCCTTGTTCTTTACAAGCCGATGCGACGATGAATGTTTCCATATCGACCGCCAGAGCTCCGTACTCTGCTCGCAATCTCTTCTTTTCACTCGCCTCGGCAACGACTCGCGTGACCGTTAGCCCCGTGCCCCGCACTGGCGTAAACGTCGACGCCAACTTAGCGCTTAACTCTCGATCCAGCTCGATTTCATCCGTCAGATTGCGACACCGATCATAAAGAACGATGTCACCCTTGCGAAGGTCCTCGGATAACGCTCCGCAAAGACCCGTCATGATTACGCGACCGATATCTGCGGATGCGAGGCGATCAGCAAAGACGCTTTCGAATCCAACGGCGCCAATCCCGGATTTGATGAGGACTACATCGTGCTGAGGGAGGCGCTTGAGGACGTTTGCTGCGGCTCGATATTCCACCTCCGCGGCGACCACCAGACAGAGACGACCCTTCATCGCCGGACCTGGCTAGTCCCGGTTCGGCTCTGCAGACCGCGCTCCGTTACCCATTCGAGCAAGCGTCCACCCACGATGGCGCGATCTCTTGTCAGTTCTTCGAGTCGCGTGCATCCGCAGAGCATGACCGCGACGCGCAATTGCGCACAGAACCCTCGAAGGAAACTCTCTACACCATCAATGCCCGCAGAGACGTAAGCACGCAGGACCGGTAGAGCTACACCAACCAGACGTGCGCCAAGTGCGAGCGCCTTGGCCGCCTCAACGCCCGAACGGATTCCACCCGATGCGATCAGGTCAAGCTTCAACGATTGCAACTCGCACAGACTGGCAGCTGTGGGAACGCCCCAGTCCCAGAACTCTTCACCGAGCTCCTTCAAGGCTCGATTACGCAACGTCTCCACCCCAACCCAGGAAGTACCCCCGGCTCCCGAAACGTCGACCCATCGCACTCCCGCGCGCACTAGTTCGGCACCCGTCTCACGAACAAAGCCACAACCTGTCTCTTTAACGATTATTTCAAGCGGTGACTCGCTGACGATGCGCGAGATTGCCGCAAGCGAGCCCCGAAAATCATGATCGCCGTGCTCCTGGATGATTTCCATCGCGGTGTTGACGTGTATGCAAATTGCATCAGCGCCGATGGAATCCGCGAGCGCGACGATTTCAAGACTGGACATCTCACGCGCCTGAGCGATGCCGATATTTCCAAAAAGAAGCAAATGAGGAGCAACATCGCGCACCTCGAAGGTGCTGGCAACTTCCGGATGCGTCAACATAACGCGCTGCGATCCGACTCCAAACCCCAGACCGAGACGTTCGGCGACCGCCGCGACTTCGCGATTGAACCGGCCGCCTTCTTCTGTGCCGCCGGTCATCCCGGAAATGACGACCGGATACTCCAGGCGTTTTCCAAGGATGCTGATGCTGAGATCTATTTCCTCAAGCGATGCATCGACGATCGCTCTTGGCAGCAATTCCACGTCCTCGAACAGTGTCGTCTTACGACGAAACTCGACTGCCTCACCAGCGCATAGATCGAAGTGGCTGCGCTTTCGATCGACCATTTCCGGGGAATTGCTCATATGCTCAACGAACCACGGTAAAAATCCGCCACTCTCCGGGCACTCCTTCAAGCACGTGCGGGCCACGATCTTTAAACTCGATACCGGACCCGGCAACCAGGTCCTTAACGGTACTCGAAACTAGCACTTCGCCGACCGCGGCTTGCCGTGCAACCTCAGTGCCAATGGCTACGGCCAGACCGCCAAGGCGATCTCCAATCACCTCACACTCGCCCGTATGGAGACCAGTCTGAATCCCGATACGAAGGCGCTTTGCGGCATCATTGATGGCACACGCAGCACGAATCGCGCGAGCTGGCCCATCAAATGTTGCGAGCACGCGACCGGCCTTGTGTTCGACTTCCCGGCCCTTGAAGAGCTCGATCTCGCGGCGCACGTGCTCGTGCAGATGCCCGATCATCTGGCTCCAGCGGTCGCGGCCCAGAGCTTGTTCCTGACTCGCAGCATCTGCTATTTCCGTCGCGAGCACGGTCGCGAGTACGGTGTCCCGTTCGGTTGAGTGACGAACCCCGGTGAGAAACTCTTCGATCTCGTCGAGAATCGCTTCCTGGTCGCCGACAAACGGCAGATGATCCGCCCCAGGCAGCTCCACCAATTTAGCGCCAGGAATAGTCGCCGCCATAAATCGGCCCTCCTCAACTTTCAGAAGATGGTCATTCTTCCGATGAATGATCAATGTTGG
>JBDTUW010000906.1:0-2327 GCA_040007555.1 Acidobacteriota bacterium
GAGGTTGAAGCTGCGCCAACTAAGCGCAGCCATATCTTCGAAGACCTTGTTTTGCGCCTTCCAGTCGGCGTAGTTCGCAGGTGCAGGAGTGTTGCGCGGAAATCCGATACTGGTCGCGTCTTCCCAGACCATGACCAGCCGGTCCGGTTCGTGGAACGGCAGTGGCCTGATTAGTACCGCGTCCACCAGACTGAAAATGGCGGTGTTCGCACCGATGCCAAGCCCCAGCGAAAGCACCGCGATCACTGTGAAGCCGGGCTTCCTCAGCAACAGGCGCAAGCCAAAACGAAAGTCTTGCCACAGTGTTTCCATACTTTTCTCCTGCGATAGCTGGATTGACGCAAGTTAGTGACAGAAACAGTGACCTCGTCTCAGAAAAAAAGAAGCCCTTCTGGGATTGTTAGAGTGTCTCGTTCACATCGTATTCAAGGCGATTAAAACAGAAGCGCTGCAGTTCAGTCGAAGCGAAGCGCATTCATCGGATCAACTTTGGCTGCGCGGCGCGCCGGGATAAAACATGCCGTCGCGGCAACGAGACCAATCAAGGCGATGACCCCAAGAAACGAGATAGGGTCGGCAGCCGTCACGCGAAAGAGATTCAATTGACTCCCGAGTAGCCGCGCTGCCGCAAAACTGGCGAAGATTCCAATGACGATTCCCATGCAAACCAGCCTCGCCCCTGTCAACATAACCAGTCGCAGGATGTCAGACTGCTGTGCGCCCAGCGCCAGCCGTACCCCTATCTCCCGGGTGCGCATGGAAACGAGATAGGACAACACGCTGTAAATCCCTGCCAACGCCAGCGCCAGACCAATCGCGGCGAAGAGACTAAAAAGGACCATCGTGAAGCGGGGCTGCGCTGTCCGGAATCCGAGAATCTCTTCAAAGCTGATCGGCCCTGTAAGTGGCTGGTCGCCGTCGATCTCACGCACATGAGTTCTGACCGCATTGATAAGCGTGAGCGGATCATTCTGGGCGCGAACTGTGAGTGTCCGTGACGGAGGCGCGAACAATGTAAACGGAAAAAGAACCGCAGGCTGTGGTTCGGTTCTTAGATCGTCGTTACGCGTGTTGCCAACCACGCCCACGATCGTGACAACGGGTGACGCGCCTGCCGGCGTGAGAACTGCAGACCGTCCGGGCTTTTCGAGCTCATTCAGCCGCATGGTTCGACCAATTGGACTTTCCCCTGACGGCCAGTATCGGGTAGCCGCCTCGTTGATGACTGCCACGCGCGTCCCGGAATCGATCTCCTGTTCGGTTAACATCCGCCCCTGTCGCAGTGGGATACTCAATGTGCGGAGATAGTCAGCGGCAACCGCATACATCGCGATCCGCCGCGTCTCAGAATCTGTCTGGCCATCAACTGAAAAAATAGAATCCCCAACGACAAATGGCAGTCCACCATTGCCAATCGTGGCTGCAGCGACTCCGGGCGTATTCCTGACTCGCTCAAGCAGGTCCTGCGCGAAGCGATTCCGTTGTTCCAGCGTCGCATATCGTTTTGGAGGCAGGGACAGACCGAAGTTCATGACTCGTTCGGGCTCAAAGCCGAGGTCGACCTTTTGCAGGGCCATAAAACTTCGGACGGTGAGACTTGCGCTGACGAGCAGCACCACGGCCAAAGTCACCTCGACGACAACCAGGGTCGCCCGGAGTCTCCCACCAGCCGCCGTGCTCGAGCCGCGTGCCTCATCCTTCAGCGCGTCAACGAGATTCGCACGCGATGATTGCAGGGCGGGCATCAACCCAAACAAAATTCCAGTCAATACCGAAACGACCGTGCAAAAGCCCAAAACGTTGCCATTGACCTCGATCCGCGACTCGTTCGGCACATAGTTGGTCGGCATCAAAGTCACCATCAGGTGGGTGATCCAATAAGCGAATACCAATCCCAGTAGACCGCCAAGCAAAGACAGCAGCACACTTTCAGTCAATAATTGCCGGACTAACTGCGCGCGTCCCGCACCAATCGCAAGCCGGATGGCGATTTCACGCGCCCTCGTCGTCGCCTTCGCGAGCTGCAGGTTGGCGACGTTGGCGCAAGCTATCAGCAGCAAAAACCCAACCGCGCCGAAGAGCAACTGGAGAGTCTTCTGCATTTCACCGCTCGCGACCGTGATATCCAGATAGTTCGTTAACTTTGTGGTGAAGTCCTCATTGGGAAACCTCGCAGAAGTCACCTTGGCCAGCTCCAGATGCAACGCGTGTAGTTGCTGCTCGGCAGCCGCCACCGTCACATCCGATTTCAGCCGCGTAATGGGAAAGACCATCTCCGAGTTGCGCGCGTTGATGCCCATCGGCAGCCACACTCCATCACTCGTCCA
>JBDTUW010000907.1:0-2325 GCA_040007555.1 Acidobacteriota bacterium
GGTCTGATTACCTTGGCAACGCGCTCCCAGAGGACCCTACCCGAACGCCGGTCGACAGCCATCACGATCAGTTTGTGTTCCATGCTGACGCCAGCGCCCCCACCGGCTCCGCCGCGACCGCCACCTCGACCACCCTGCGGTGCTTGTGCGGGCGTACTCACCGCATCCGATGCGGGTGCGGGTGCGGGTGTAGGGGTCGGAATCGGCACGGCAGTAGTCAGAAAGATCCGATCACCCCAGACCACGGGTGTCGAATGGCCACGCCCCGCTATCTGAATCTTCCAGCGAACGTTCTTGGTCGAGTTCCACTCGACCGGAGCATTTCCACGCGCCATTCCATTGAATGCAGGTCCTCTCCATTGCGGCCAATGCGCCTCGTCGACCTGCGCTGCGGCATGAAAGATGAAACTACCGAGAACAGTCAGAGTGATCACGAGGCAAGCAAACGAGATTCTCTTCATCAAAGGGACTCCTTTTGTCGGGTGAGTAGTCTATTGCGTGATGACCGCAGCTCTAATGCGACCGAAGATGTCATCGTGACGGGTCGCCCATCTGAGAACGACTACCAGATCATTGTCAGGGTCAGCCCAGATCACATTACCGCCTGCGCCTCGCGCGGCGAAGGTTATGCCTTTTGCCTCTGGCCATTTCTTGAGCCACCAGAGAAAACCATAATCTTCCTTGATCGACGCCGGAGTCATCGATAGCGCGACCCACTTTTGCGAGATCAACTGTTTGTTGTCCCATTTGCCTTGCCGCAGAAAGAGATATCCGAAGCGGGCCATGTCGCGCGAATTAATAAAGAACCCGCCACCCCAATGACCACCGCCACTGACGGAGTTGATCTTCTTTCCATCAACGTCCACGTCAGAATTCCGGTATCCGTTCCAGACCCACGTATTGGAGGCGCCGATCGGGTCCATGACTTTCTCTCGGAGCACATCCGGCAACGGCCTCTTCCAAAGACGCAGGAGTGCGAGCGAAAGGCGGTTAACGCGAACGTCATTGTAATTCCAGAAGGTACCGGGTTCGGCCAGCACATGGTTTTTTGGCTCATCGATGGTTGATGGTTTTTCAAACAGCCAGCCATCCCACTCACTCGTTTGCTGTAGAAAATGCAGCCAGGTGATTTTCGCGTTGTGAGGCGAGTCAAATCCACCGTCCCTGATCAGTTTGCCCACTGGATCGTTGAGGTTGGTGATCGAGCCATGATCGAAGGTCAAGCCCGCGACGGCGGAAAGAAAGCTCTTCGAGGCGCTGAAGGTCATATCCGCGCGTTCGGTGTCGCCGAATTCCGCGACGATGTAGCCGTGACGCACCACCAGACCATTGATCTCGCCACGCTCTTTCGTTGGCCCGATGATCTCCGGGTGACTCTCCTGTCGCTGGCGCGCGGCGATCACCTCAGCGACGCTTTTCGGTTCCTTCTGCAACTTCGCAAACTCGATTGCAGCATCGAGCTTTGCTGTGTCCATCCCGACTTCTTCGGCCTTTCGTCGCGCCCATTTGTCCCCTGGAGGTGGAAAGTAGGGTGCGGGCTCGACCCTCGCGATCGTGGGCGCCGTCAATGATATCGAAACGACGAATGCGAGGAGCAGGACGCAGGTGACAGGCTTTTTCATAGCGGCAGTCTTTTTCTATTGAGATAAACCACACAGATCACGCGCGGCGCCGACGATCTGTTCTTCAGAAATGAGGACCAGGTTTGCGGCGGCTCCGAGCGGTACATAAGAATCAATCGCCCGGACCGACGCGAGCGGGCCGCGAAATCCGTTTTCTGCCAGCGCCGATATGACTGCATCAGCGATACCACCGCCGGTCGCGCGACATTCATCCGCAACCAGAACACGCGAGCACTCGTGCGCGTGCTCCCTGACAGTATCCATCGGCAACGGATTCAACCAGCGCAGGTCGACCACCCGCGCGGAAATCGCGTATTTCTCCTTGAGAACGCGAGCCGCCTTCAGGGACATCCTCAGACCGTTGCCATAGCTGACGATTAGCAGATCACTTGCTTCGGCATTGTAGACGCCTGCTTCGCCCGGAAGTAGAATCTCGCCCGGTAGCGGATAGTCAAAGAGCCATTGCGAATCGCCGTCTTCGTACAAGTCCTTCTCGTGATAAAGCGCAATCGGCTCGAGGAAACAGGCGACTCGACCGGAGGTGCGTGCCACGGCAAGGCAACCGCGAAGCATACGCGCGGCATCGTCTCCTCGAGATGGTACAGCCAGAATCAGCCCGGGAATGTCTCTCAATGCTCCGATCGAGTTGTCGTTGTGAAAGTGTCCGCCAAACCCCTTTTGATAGGCCAGACCCGCGATCCGC
>JBDTUW010000908.1:0-2323 GCA_040007555.1 Acidobacteriota bacterium
AATATAACGGGTGATGAAAGAAGACGATCTTCCACTCGTGAGTCGAGGTGGCGAGCTCTTTCTCGATCCACTGAATCTGCTCCGGTACGGGATATGTACTGTCCAATGCCCAGAAGCTGATTTTAGGAGTTGGGGCGAATGCGTAATAGAGCTTCCCTTCCATATTGAATGGCTTATAAAAGCGCTGCTCGCGCGCGTCATGATTGCCGAGCGACGCATAGAACTTCACACCCCCATCCAACAGCCGCTTGTAGGGAGTCTCGAACTTGGAAGCAAAATCCTGGGGCCGTTCCGATCCGTAAAGGTTATCTCCGACGAGCATCACGAAATCGTATTTGAACCGTCCGCGGAGTGAGATCATCTGCTCGGCCAGTTCGTACTGCGATTTCGCGGCAGTTCCAAAGTCACCGAGAACGCAGAACTTGAACGATCCATCCTTATTTGGGAGGGTAACCGGCGCGTCAGCAGCCTGGACGACCGCCGTTTCATATGTGTGCCCGCCCGCGCGACACGCCATTCCACAACAAATGCCTGCCAGCAGGATTACTGACGAAGACAGATACCGTATACGCATATAACTACCTCCATTTCCACCCTACCGGGGCAAGACGTCTTCGATGAAGTCAGCAATAACGTGCGCGTGCACGTCCAGCAGGATCAGTGAGTCGCCGATAAACCGATACTCTAGATCCTCGGTCAGTTTTGGGAGCGTCTGCAAGACCTGCGGCGGGATGCTGGTCAGGGGCACGGTGTCCGGGTAGCGCGCATTGACAGCGAGTTTGGCGGCGGATGGCGCAGCTTCGTTCTCATCCATGATCGAGGCCTTCAGCTTCTTTCCTTCGGGTCCCCCAAACACAGTTTCGAGCAACCGCTTGATGATCGGCCGCGCCTCCGGCGTGAAGATGTCGCCTGGCTTTGCCGACGCCCGAGCCTCCCTCACCTTCTTTTCGAGGAGTCGCTGATTTTGGTCGATCTGCAGGGGCGTAGCTTCCTTTGGCAATGCCGGCATTGATCGCTCGATACGCGTATGCAGATCCACATAGTCCGCGAGACGAGCGTTCATGGTTGCGAGGGCCTCAGCCTCGGCAGGCGTCAATGGCCCGACAACACGTTCCGTTGGTGGCGCTGACGCTGGGTTCCGATCCGTGGATGGGGCAGCAGTGGGTTTCTCACCGCCACTGCAGGCACTGAGCATAACGGCCGTCGCGACCAGGAGGGTGCAGACGAAAATCCGCGTGCCGACCAACCGGCGCGGTTTAACATCAGAGCTCATCGTTTTGACTCCTCAACGATTGCGGAAATGTGCTCGCTTTGAGCGGTAGAAATCTTTCCTCGGGCGGGATTTCGATCCTTGGGGCTTCCTGAACTGGGACAGTGTAACACCGAATCAGGCGGAATAGCGGCCCGCTCGCGGTTTCCCCAAAAAAGTAAGATGACTCTGAGGTAGCACAGAGTGGTACGAGAGAGTGCACTTAGTGTTTCGTACCCTTCCGGCGCGATTTAGGCAAATTGCGCTGCGTGGTCGGGCCGCTTACAAGGCTTGTTTCAAAGGGGGAATGCTCTGCTGCGCTTTGGATCACGGATCGGGAATAAACGCGCCCATCCATGTAGCGCAGGTTGCCTAATTGCGCCGCGTTGTATGGGCAGTTGACGAATTGCAGGCTGCGCAATTTAGGCACATTGCGCTACGTGATTCGTGTCTGGCACCGTTCCAAGCGTCGATGTAGCCGCCGGGTGTCGAGGCGACTCGCCCCGTCTCCACATTGCCTCTGACAGTCAGTTGAATGACCATGAGGGCAGTACCGACTGCGGCCAGGGTGGCCACAAGCATGCACCTGCGGATTCCGCGTCTCAATCTCTGATTGCCGGCCAGGCTGGACATGAAAACTCCTCTCGCGCTGTGACGCTCAGCCGCGCAACATTTCGCGCGGGCTGCTTTTTCTAGCCGCTGCAAGCAAGGCTTGATACTTGCTCACACATCTATTAAAGCGGAAATCGCGGGAGAGAGCGCTAAGTCGTAACGAGAGGAACTGAAGCCGCGGGGGGAAGCGACAAGAACGGCGAGGCGCGGAGATGGAGGAGGCAAAGTGTCGTCTCCCGCTTCTACAACTCCATGCTGAGAGCAGTACCAGACCGGGGCCCGTGCTGCCTTGGAGTTATGGCTCGCGCACGTAAAGATTGATGGAATAAAACTTCGTCGGCAGGCGCCGCGTCATGGGGACAAGCCGGTAACCGGGAAAGCTCGCGTGATCGGATCGCCACAGGATTGCGGCGTAACGCCTGCTGGCAATCCCTTCGCGAAAAACTTGCTGTAATTCTGGCG
>JBDTUW010000909.1:0-2323 GCA_040007555.1 Acidobacteriota bacterium
CATGAATCCGCCGTGCATGAACATGGCCGTCAGAAGCGTGAGATAGATCGGTGTTGGACCAGGCGTCTGAGGAGCCTGCACCATCTGACCGCGGGAGTAGACGGCGGGCCCAATAAGGTCGACGCCGCGTGTGATCTCCGCGGGAATGACGCTGAAGCCGTACGTAAAACTCTCGTCCGTCAACTGGTAGAGAAAAACCAGAATGTTGATCGCAATCAACGTCCAGGTAACGAACGGCGTGATGTGGCGCTGAGAATTGTCGTCACCCAATGGAAAAAGCATGGTTTGCCTCGTCTTGCGATGGTTGTTCCGCCGGCCTCACATCGTTCCCCATTTGAGCTTCGTGCGCAGAACTTCGAAATAGTCACGGTTTGATGGGCGCAGCATGACGAATGTGGTGTCGGAACGGCTGAGTCGGATCTGATCTCTTGGCTGAAGTGTCATTGCGTGTTGCCCGTCGATCGTCAACGAGATGTCCTCACTTGCGCGCTTGAATGAGAGTTCCACCGTGCAGTCGCCCGGAACGACCACCGGGCGATTCGAAAGCGTATGAGGGCAGATTGGCGTGATGATGATCGCCGACAGACTTGGGTGCACTATCGGACCTCCCGCCGATAGCGAGTATGCGGTCGATCCCGTGGGCGTCGCGACAATCATTCCGTCCGCGCGGAAGGTATTGACGAAATAATCGTCGATACGACATTCGAGCTCGATCATTCGAGCCGGGGCGGCTTTGTTGACCACTGCATCATTGAGAGCACGTGGAAGGGAAATGATCTCGTCACCCCGCCTTACCGCAATTTCGATCATCATCCGATGGTCGATCTGCAGGCTGCTGGTCTTGATGCCTTCGAGCGCGCTGAAGAGTTCTGACAGAGTGAACTCGGTCAGATATCCGAGCCAACCGAAATTCACGCCCAACACAGGAATCTGTCGCGTGCCAATCAATCTCGCGGCACCCAGCATTGTCCCATCCCCACCGAGCGCGATGATCAAATCGACGTCTTCAGCCAGCTCGTGATCTCGAATCTCGAGGGGCTGGCAACCTACTGCGAGCGCTACATCGACCGGAGCGCAGAGCTCCGCGCCATGCTTCGCGCACCAATCGACCAAATCCTTGACGACAGTGATGGCGGCGGGCCGCTGCGGTCCGATTACGACACCGATTCTCTTTAGTCTGGACAGCGTCATCCGCGTTTATTCTCCCTGACCCCTGCCTCCTGGCCCCTGATCCCTGTCGGCCACAGCGATTGTACTCGCCGCCTACAAAATGCGGCAACTCTTCCTCAAGCTTCCGTCAACGCCCGCGATAAATGCCCCAATCCCGTGGCAACATCTTCGGTCCGAACGGCGAAGCCGAGCCGGAAGTGAGATGGCGCCTCGAAAAACTTTCCCGGGACGATCGACGTGTCGAAGCGACGCAATCGATCGTGCAGTGCCTCGCTGTCCGGTTCACGCCGAAGCCGTGGGAAGACCATCATGGACCGTTGCGGAACAACACAGTCGAGCACTTTGCGATGGTCAGCAAGGAATCGGTGCACAAGCGCCAGGTTGGGATCGAGAATGCCCCGGGTGCGCTCATTGAGCGCATCGATGTGTCTGAAAGCAATCACTGCCAGGTGATCACTCGGCATTGGGGCGACCGCCCCAAAGAGATCATTCAGTCGTCGCATACGCTCGGCTAGCAGTGGCTCACAGAGAATCCATCCGCAACGCAATCCGCTCAAACCATGACTCTTTGTCAAACTGCTCGTTGAGAGGAACTGTCGGCCAAGGTTCGCCGCAACCGGTGCGGGGCTGACGAGAATATCCCGATATGCTTCATCGACGAGCACCCGAATCCCGCGCGTGGCCGCCATCTCGCCAATCGATTGCAATGTAGCTTGCTCAACCGCGACCGCTGATGGGTTGTGTGGACTGGTCATGACGATTAACCGGGTTCGAGGCGAGACTAGATCTTCGACTTCGCTCGGGTCAATCTGATAGCCATCTTCAAAGCGCCGTCCAAACCGCTTGATCGTTGCGCCAAGATACTCCGCAGCGGCCAGAAGCGGATCGTAGGTCGGCTGTTCAATGAGCACTTCGTCCCCGCGCTCGATGACCGTCGCTATGGCCAGAAAATTCGCCATCGACGTCCCCTGAGCCGTCACCACCGATTCGGGCTGGGTGCCGTAACGCGCGGCGATCGCCTCTTTGAGCGGCAGATACCCCTCGTGGTTCGGTCCATTGAGCGCGATGTCTTCGGCTGTCAGCGGGAGATCTGATAGTTCGCAGCCGAGAATTCCGCTGTTCGCCAGGTTGTACCTCGCTCCGGCCTGATGCT